>DATKDD010000343.1:0-2757 GCA_035512875.1 Gemmatimonadaceae bacterium
ATGACGATGTTCTGCGGCGTGCGCCGCTTGAGCCATCGAGTGTAGACGAAGACGTAGAAGTAGAATCCAGCCAGTGCACATGCGGCCGCGAGCACGTTCGCGCCCCACGCCAGCACGCCTGTGGCCACGGTGGCGAGCAGCAGTCCGTAGGCGAGCACGGCACGCGGCTGCATCCGGCCGCTCGGGATGGGCCGCAACCGCGTTCGCGACATGCGGTCGTCGATGTCGCGATCGAGGTACATGTTCACTGCGTTTGCGCCGCCCGCCATCAGGTAACCGCCAATGAACACCGCGAGCACCAGCCAGCTGCTCGGCGTGCCGGCGACGTACATGGGCGCGACGGTCGTGACGAGCAGGAGTGAGATGATGCGCGGCTTGGTGAGCGCGATGAGGTCCCGCACCACCGAGCTGGTTCGTTCGGCGCTGACCGCGATTCCGGTCACGTTACCGCGCCGCCAGCGAGCGGCTGTGTACCCGGCACCGGATTCGCCTTTGCTCGCACACTGAGCGCCGACCCCCCCGACGCGATGCGTGCGAGGTACGCCGAGACCACCAGGCTGACCCAGATTGCGACGCCGATCGCCTGGTGCACCGAACGAAGGGCGGGGGGCAATACGGTCGAGACCATTACCGCGGCAATAATGATCTGCAGAGTGATGAGGGCCAGGGCGACGTGCACCGCGGTGCGCACCACCGGCGCTTCGGCCCGGCGCATAACGCTGATCGACAGCCCGATCATGTGAAAGAACAACAGGATCGCGAGCAGCCGGTGCGTCATCTGAAGGTGCTGTGGTCCGCTCGAAGGAATGAGCTGGCCGTTGCACAACGGAAAGCCGAGGCAGCCCCACGAGGCCCCTGGCACCTTGGCGGTAAGCCCGCCGAGCATGACGACGACCAGTCCCACTATCGCCGCCGCGAGTGTGGCCCGGCGCAGCCGTGCCGACGCCGTTTCTCTTAACGCTCGCGTGCCGCCGAGCGTGCCGGAACGGATGGCGGCGGTGGCTACCGCGGCGATGGTCAGAGCAGCGATGAGCCAGTGACCCACGGTGGCGAGCGGGGCATTGCCGAGCTTGACCGTAATTCCGCCGAACAGCGCGGCGGCGATGACGAGCGTGAGGGCGGCTCCAGCCGCGCGAAGCACCCCCCCTCGTCCGCCAACTCCCGGCTTTGCTCGAGAGCGAAATGCCGCGACCACGAGCGCGGCCAGCACCAGAACCAGCAGTGCCGCGAGATAACGGTGCGTCACTTCGATGATCAGGTCTGCCCGGTCGAGCGGTGGAAACCAGCGTCCATAGCACTTCGGCCAGTGGTCACCGCATCCCATTCCGGAACCTGTGATTCGCACGATGGCGCCGAAGATCAGGTGCGTCCCGGCGACGAGGAGTCCCAACAGCGAAAGGCGTCGCAGCGTGTTCAACGCGCCACCCCGAGTTGCGCGCTACTCGGCGCCTGCGTTTCATCCGGCACCCGGTTGACGGCGTTATAGGTCAGGGCGAGCACCAGGAAGAGCCCGATGGCCGGCACAATCGTCCAGCCGATCTCGCTCCAGCGCGACGGGCGCGGAATGGAATACTCGCTTTGCCGGAACTCTCCAGTACGCATTGCCCCCGCAACGATGAACAGTTGCGCAACGGCACAAGCCGCAACGGCGGCCCAAAAGGCAAAGGTCGGCACGCGCTAAAATTAGCGGGCCGACGGGCGCCAGGGGAGGGGCGAACACCTTGTGAAGACCCGGTGCCTGAAGCTCCGGGATGCCGTTAGGTATTGCGCCAGTGCGCGCGTAGTGTTATCCGGAGTGCGCCCGGCTCACGAGTCCCGCTTCCCGCTTCCCGCTTCCCGATAATGTCCCAAACCCCTGTCAACCCACCCTCCGACCTCCCTCGCCGGATCGGACTGTGGACCGCCATCGCAGTGCTCGTCGGCTCCACGATCGGGTCGGGCATTTTCCGGTCCCCGGCCGCCATCGCCGATCGGCTGCCCGGTCCATTGCCGCTCGTCGGTGTTTGGGTGATGGCAGGGTTCGTCACGCTGTGCGGCGCCCTCACGCTGGCGGAGATGGCCGGCGCGCTGCCAAAAACCGGCGGGATCTACGTCTTTCTCCGGGAAGGGTGGGGGAGACTGGTCGCCTTCCTGTTCGGATGGTCGCAGCTGACGATCATCCGGGCCGCTGCGCTCGGCGCGATCGCCACGACTTTCGCCGAGTACTTTCTGCGGGTGCTCGGGTTCAATACGCAGGTGGCGCCATACGACGCATGGGTTCACTACGTTGCCGCCGCCGCGATAGGCACGATGGCCACGATGAACATCCTCGGCGTTAGGTTCGGCGCGATGATACAGAACGTCACCACCATCGCCAAGTACGGCGCCCTGCTCTTCATCATCGTTCTCGCCTTTTCGCTCGGACTGCCCGAAACCGGCGGGAACTACACGCCGCTCGTGCCGGCCGGCTCGTTCTCGATCGGCGCGCTCGGGCTCGCGCTCGTGTCGGTGCTGTGGGCCTTTGACGGCTGGGCCGACCTGAGCTACGTAGCTGGCGAAGTGAAGGATCCCCGCTACACGCTTCCGCGAGCGCTCATCGGCGGCACGCTGGCCGTGATCTTCATTTACCTGCTCGCAAATCTGGCCTATCTCGCCGTGCTCGATGTGACGGAGATCGCCGCGTCACCACTCGTGGCCGCGGATGTGGCGGAGCGAGTACTTGGCGCCGGCGGACTGATGTTCGTCTCGGCTACCGTGATGATCTCCACGCTCGGGACG
>DATKDD010000344.1:0-9547 GCA_035512875.1 Gemmatimonadaceae bacterium
GTTAGCAACTGTCTAGAAAGTCAAGCGAGAACTGAGTCAGGCACCCGCCAGCGTTCCTGCGATCGGACCATGCTGTTGAGGATGGCGCGCTGTCAGGTTACACCCGGGGCGTTAGCCACACACCGTACTCGCGGGTGTGCCTTTAGAACCCCGGCCGGAAATGGCGACCGGGCGGAGATCCAGTGCCCGGTCCGCGTCCTTAGTTAGGCCCGCGTGCCCGCCAGCGAAACATCCTCACCCAACTCGCGCTTCCTCCGCCGGCTCAGCACCCCGGCCGACACCAGCGCCACGATCAACGCCACCGGCAGCGGCTCCACGAACGTTATCGCCGCATTGATCGCCGGATTCTCAAAGAGCTCCGCGAACTCCTCCATCTGCGCCTTTTTCCGGGCGATCGCCTCCTCGCTCTCGCCATCCGCTCGCGCCTTTTCGAGGAGGTGCGCCTGATACTTCGCCCCGTAGTCGGGCGCGAGCTTGAAGTAGATCACCTCCCACGTCGCGACGTAGCAAAGCGACGCAACCACCGCGATCAACGCGCCGACCGCGAACGCGCGGCCGAAACGCACCGAGCCGCCGGCCACGTTGTCCCTGTACGAGCGCACGCCAAAGAAGATGAGCAGAAAGGCGACCACCATCGACGTGTAGCCGATGATCTCGCCACGGTCGAATCCGATCGCGTCCTGGAACGGAATCGTGATGAGAAGCATCGCAGAAATGATGGCGCCGGAGATCAGGCCGAAGGTGAGTACGGTTTTCTTCATGGATCGAATCCTCGGAGGGTGAAAGGGAACGGCCGCAGTTTGGCCGTCTACTCCCCTTCGCGCGTCACCCGAACGGGTGATCCTGCGGCACGGGCGTGAAAATCATCCTTTCAGGGGATGAGTCCCGCCTCCTTTGCGCGCTGCACGGCCTGTGTGCGCCGCCGAGCCGAGAGCTTGTCGAACAACCGGGCGGCGTGCGTTTTCACCGTGTTCTCGCTGACGAACAGCCGCTCGGCGATCTCGCGATTGCTGAGTCCAGCCGCCATCGCCTCCAGGATCTCGAGCTCCCGCCGCGTGATGCCTAGCTGTTCGAGCCGCGTCTCATTTCGCACGAACGGCGCCCCGACCGGCACGGGCACATGCACGTGAACCGGCACCTCACGAACGACCACGGACTCGCGCGTCCGTGTGAGCTTGAGGCCGAGCCAGATCCCGAGGCCGGAAAAGAGCAAGGCGACGATGCCGCCGTAGATCTCGAGCGAGTGCTCGAGGACGAGAAAGCGGTACTCGACGAATTTGAGGGCGGCGATCAGCACGCCGCCGAGGATGCCGTAGATGAGGACGGTCTTCTTCACGCAGTGCGTCAGTTCGGGTGACCAGCTTCTCGGACTTTGCGGCCGTATCTGGAATACTACCCACGCCGGCGTCGTCGCCCAGCCGCTCAAACACGTCCGGCGGCGCAGGACTCATCTGGACGATCCGGAAAGCATGTCACGTTCGCGGACTCGGCGTTCGGGTAGCCGGAGATTCACCATCGAGCGGCCCGGCAGGCCAGTGGACTCGGACTCGCGGAAGTTGCTCCTGGAGGATCTCGCGGGCGACGGGTCGCGGGCCCCGTTAGTGACGTCGGTTCTGGATTGACACCCTTCGACGGTGGCCACATACTAGCCTCCCCATGTTTGCACTCTGATTTACCTGGTCGAGTCCTGTCGGTCGGGGCGGAGCACCCGTGCTCCGATCCCTCGCCAAGGCGTGATCAGTTGTTCCTCCCCCGAGCCCGGTCGATGCGCGAGTTCCTCCTGAAGCCCGTCTTCCAGGTTGGCGACGATTCGTACTGCTGGGCTGATGTCGCCCTGGCGGCCGTCGTTTGGGGAGATTGGGACCGGCTGCGGCGGGAAACCCGTGAGGGGCTGGCGTGTCTCCGCAGCTACCGGGACACCGGCCGTCCGCTGCCCGAAGCGGAGATCGACGGCGCCGCTGCCGATTTCCGATATGAACGCGAGCTCATCTCGGCGCAGGAGGCGGAGGAGTGGTTCGCGCGCTGGGGGATGAGTGCACGCGAGTGGATGGAGTACATCCGCCGCTCGGTGCTTCGCGTAAGGCTCGGGTCCCGGCTGCCGGAGGTGCTCGCAAGACATCCCGTCTCCGACGACGATGTCGCGGCGGTGGCCGGCGTCGAGGCGATCTGCTCCGGCCTGCTCACCCGGCTGGCGCCCAAGGTCGCCGCACGCGCGGCGGCGCACGAGCAGCTGCGGGGAGCTCACCAGAATGGCGGCCCGCTCCATACCGACGAGGAGGTAGCCGCCATGGTGGGCGGGTTTCCAGGCGATGTGAAGTCGTTAGGACTGGATCTGGATGATGACACGCTGGCCGCAAGCGCGCGGCGCCTTGCCCGTCTGGAGCTCTCGCTGCGCGACTTCCGGACCGCGGTCGTTACCCCCCGCGCCGTCGCCGATCAGATATCCTCGCATCACCTCGACTGGATCCGCGTGACCTATCAAACGCTCATCTATCCCGCGGAGTCGATGGCACGGGAGGCGCTGCTTTGTGTGCGCGAGGATGGGATGGATTTTCCGGACCTCGCCGCGTCTACCGCGGTGGGCGATCTCCGGTACGAGGAGCATTGGATCGGCGAGATGTCGGGGCCGCTGCACGCGGGTCTGCTCGGAGCCCGCGCCGGAGAGGTGTTGGGACCTTTCCCGATCAATGGCGGTCACGCGCTTCTTCGTCTGACGGACAAGCGGCTGCCATCGCCCGAAGACGAGCAGGTGCGCAGTCGTGCCGAAACGGCCGCGCTGCAGCGCGCGCTCTCCAACGAGCTTCAATCGCGAGTTCACTGGCTCACCGCGCTCTGATGCCGATACACGCCAGAGGAATCGCATGAGCGATAGCCGCTCGGTCCTGCAGGATCTGCCGCTGCTCCGGATGCTTCCTCCCGATGCTCAGGAACTCGTCCGTAACAGCTTCACGCCTGTCAGCTATTCCTTTGGATCGGCGATCGTGCGGCAGGGTGAGCCTAGCGACGGATACTACGTGCTGGTGTCCGGCCGCGCACGACTCGTCAAGCTCGGCGCCGGCGGCGACGAAATCTCGTTGAACGTACTCCGTCCGGGCGAGGGCTTTGGCGAGATGGGACTGCTCGACCAGGCGACCCTCGCCGCCACCGTGCGGGCGAGCAGCGACGTGGAAGTGCTGCGACTCGACAAGTCGGTTTTCGAAGCGCTCGTGCGCAGCCGGCCGGAGATCCGTCACTTCTTCGAGCTGCAGGTGAAGCACCGGCACCTGCAGGGCTTTCTGCGGGAGTTCACGCCATTCGCCAGCCTGCCTACCGAAACGGTTCAGGCCCTGATCGCATCGCTGCAGCCCATAACGTTCGGCGCGGGCGAGACGGTCTTTCGCGATGGAGAGGCGCCGGGACCGCTCTACATCGTCGAAGATGGCCGGCTACGCGTATTCACCGACTCGAACGGCCGAAAGAAGAACGTCGCGTTCCTTCGCAAGGGGGATTTCTTCGGCGAGGTGTCGGCCTTCACCGACATGCCGCGCACGGAAACGGTGGAGGCGGTGTCGGAGTGCAAGCTGCTCGCGCTGCTTCCGGAAACCTATCGCGACCTGCTCGATGAGCACCCCGAGTTTCGCGCGCAGATCGAGCAGCGCCTGCCGGCGTATGCGTCACGGCATACCGCCCTCTTCCCGCTGGATTTCGCGCAGGAGATGCTGCCGGCCGAGGTAGCGGTGCACGAGAAGGTGGGTCCGGACCAGGTGCAGTACACGATGGAGTGGTCGACCGCCGAGGCGGAGGCAGTGCTGCGCGGCCTTCGCAGCGGCGCGGCGGCACCCCCGGTTCCGGATGCACCGTTCTCGGAAGACGGCCGTTTCATCAAGCACGCCAAGCGGATTCGCACCTTCAAGCACGTTCGTCAGGTCGACGAGATGGACTGCGGCGCCGCCAGCCTCGCCATGATCTGCCAGCATTTCGGGCGGTCGATCAGTCTGGCGCGCATACGTCAGCTCGTGCACACCAGCCTCGATGGCACCAGCCTCAAGGCCATCTGCTCGGCGGCGACCGAGCTGGGACTTGCCGCCCGATCGGTCAAGTCGTCCCCGCGATGGCTCAAGTCCATGCCCCTTCCGGCGATCGCGCACTGGGAAGGCAATCACTGGGTGGTGCTGTACGATGTGACCGATACGCACGTCCGCATCGCCGACCCGGCGACCGGACGCCGGCGGATGAAGCGCGCCGACTTCGATCAGGCATGGTCCGGGTACGCGGCACTGTTCGACTATACCTCCGAGTTCGAGCACGCACCCGAGGCCAAGTCGAGCACCGGCTGGATCTGGCCGTTCGTCAGGCAGCACACGCGTATCGGCCTGCAGGCGGTGGCGCTCGCGATTATCGTCAGCGCGTTGCAGATGGTTCTGCCGATCTTCACCCAGCTCATTGTGGACCGCGTGCTGGTGGAGAACGACCCGGGGCTGCTGCGGGTTCTCGTCATTGGCATGGCCGGTGTGCTCGTATTCATGATCGTCGGGCTCACCGTGCAGCGATACCTGCTCAGCTTCATCGCGGTTCACATCGATACCTCCACGCTGGACTACCTGACGCGGAAGCTGCTCGCGCTTCCGATGAGCTATTTCAACACGAGGCGCACCGGCGACATCCAGCGGCGGTTGCAGGGAATTCGCCAGGTCCGCGAGTTTCTGGTGCAGGAAGGAGTGGCGGCGATGACCGCGGTGGCACAGCTGGGGGCGACGCTCGTCCTGATGTTCATCTACAGCCCGAAGCTGACGCTGATCTTCCTCAGCCTCGCGCCGCTCTATGCCGGGCTGATGTATTACTCGGCGCGCTGGCTCCACCCCATCTACGACGACCTCGAAAAGGCGTTCGGGACGTACTCATCGCATCAGATCGACGCGATCAAGGGCATCGAAACGGTGAAGTCGATGGGCGCCGAGATGGCGTTCCGCGACATCATGCTGCACGAGTTCACGACCGTCGCCAAGAAGCGCTTCAAGGCCGATTTCACCGCCCTGGCGTACAACGGCGGTGTGCAAATGCTCACGGTGCTCTCGCTGATCCTGTTCCTGTGGGCGGGCGCGCTGGAAGTGATGAGCGGGAGCATGACGATCGGCGCCTTCGTCGCGTTCAACACGCTCGTTGCCCTGGCCAACGCTCCGATCATCACCACGCTTTCGCTATGGGATGCGGCGCAGCTCGTGCGGGTGCTTCTCGCGCGGCTGAACGACGTGTTCGAGCAGGAGCCGGAGCAGGGCACCGACCACTCGGCGCTGCTTCCGGTCCGCACGCTCGAAGGGCGGATCAGATTCGAGAACGTCACCTTTCGTTATGGTGGCGCGGAGGCGCCGGCGATCCTCGATGGTCTCAGTTTCGAAGTCGCGCCGAACAAGAAGATCGCCATCGTCGGGCGCAGCGGATCGGGCAAGACCACGCTCATCAAGTGCCTGTCGGGGCTGCTCGAGCCCACCGACGGCGCCATCTATTACGATGGAATCGAGCTGTCGCGACTCAACTACCGCGACCTGCGGCGGAACATCGGCTTTGTGCTGCAGGAGAATCACCTATTCGACGATACCATCGCCCGCAACATCGCGTTCGGTGAGCAGGAACCCGACACTGACGCCGTGATGTGGGCAGCGCGCGCCGCCAACGCCCACGAGTTCATCGAGCGCCTGCCGCTCGGCTACGACACGAAGATCGGTGAATCCGGCTTGTCGCTCTCCGGAGGACAGCGGCAACGCGTCGCCATCGCTCGCGCACTCTACCATCGTCCGCCGATTCTCGTGTTCGACGAAGCCACCTCGGCGCTCGACAGCGAGAGCGAGCGGGCGGTGCAGGAGAATCTGTCGCAGATCCTCGAGGGGCGCACGGCGTTCATAATCGCGCACAGGTTGAGCACGGTGCGCGAAGCGGATTCCATCATCGTGATCGAGAAGGGGTCGATCGTCGAGCAGGGCACGCACGACGATCTTCTGGAGCGCGAGGGGTTGTACTACTACCTGTGCAGCCAGCAGTTGGGGCTATGAGACGTTAGGCGAACGACCACCGGGCCCCACGGTAATGGAGAGACTCATGTCACCTGCACCGCTGGACAACGAACTGGAGAGCGCGCCGTACCTCGATGCCGACCCGCCACATTGGGCGGCACGGGGGCTCGCGTACTTCGTCATTGGTCTTTTCGTCGTCTCGCTCATCGGGGCGGTTTTCATCAACGTGCCCGAGACGGTGTCGGGACCGTTCGTGCTCGTTCCCTCGAGCGGCAGCGATCCCGTCCGTTCGCCTCGCAAGGGCCAGGTCGTGGCGGTTCGCGTTCTCGAAGGGCAGACCGTGGAGCGCGGCGACCCGCTGTTCGTGCTGCAATCCGAACCGTTAGGCGATCGGCTCGGCGAGCTCGCCGCACTGCAGGCGCAGCTGCGCGGATCCGATGGCGCGCTCCGGAACCTGGAAAGCGCGTACGAAGACGGACGCCGCGCCGACGAGCAGCAGCGCGCCATTCTCCAGAGCCGGCTCGCCTCCCTCGAGCGAACCGTCCAGCTCAAGCGCGAGCGCCAGCAGCTGGCCCAGCAGCTCGCCGACCGTTATCGCGCCGGCTACGAACGGCAGGAGCTGAGTCTCGCCGAGTACACGCCCGCCCAACTCGAGTCGCAGGAGCTGGCCGAGGAGCTGGAGGCGTATGAAAACGAGTACGCCGAAACGCGCGCGACGATCGAGAAGTTGCGCCACGAGATGGCGGCCCGCGCCGCGGCGCACCGCGAGGGGGGACGAGCGCTCGACGAGAGCCGGGAGCGCATGCGCATCCGTATCGCGACGCTCGATCAGGACCTGACGTTAAGCGACAGCGGGCAGCTACAGGTCCAGGCGCCTTGCGCCGGCACCGTCCTCCAGCTGCGTGTCAGCACCGCCGGTGCCGTGGTGCAGGAAGGGGACGTGTTGAGCGATGTCGCGTGTTCGGGACAGCTCCTGCAAGCGGAGCTCGCCGTGCCGCCCGGCGCCGTCGCCCGATTGAGGGCCGGCCAGGGTGTGAAGATGCTGTACGATGCCTTTCCGTATCAGCGTTATGGTGTGCGACACGGGCGTGTGCGCTGGGTCAGTCCCGCCGGCATTGCCGCTTCGACCGGCACGACTTCCTTTCGCGCGCTGGTTGATCTGGAGGATTCGGGTATCCGGGTGGATGGCCAGCTGCGGCCGTACCTTGCCGGGATGGGCGGTGAAGTACGCGTCATCGTTGGACGCCGCTCGCTGGTGAGCTATGCCTTCGAGCCGATCCGCCAGCTGCGCGAGAGCATGGCCGAAGCTCCCTCGGGCGAGACATGAGAGACAGTGACGACGGAATCGACCTCGCTCGCGATCCCCGCTGGCCCACGCCTGGTGGCGGGGTCCACACGGTCGCGGTCGAGCGGTACACGCTCGAGGATTTCATCACCGACGATCCTGAGATGCGCGCGTGTCTCGAGCTAGCGCGTGTCGCCGCGCGCACCGAGCTCCCAATCCTCATTCTCGGAGAGTCAGGCACGGGCAAGACCTTACTCGCGCGCGCCATTCATAACTCCTCGCCGAGGGCGAGCGCGCCGTTCATTGCATTCAACGCCGCGGCGCTGAGCGAGACACTTGTCGACAGTCAGTTGTTCGGTCACGAGCGCGGCGCCTTTACCGGGGCGACCAGGCGCGTGAAGGGCAAGTTCGAGCTCGCGCACGGTGGAACGCTGTTCATCGATGAGATCGCCGACATGGCCACATCGGCGCAGGCCAAGATCCTGCGCGCGGTGGAGCATGGCGAGTTCGAGCGACTCGGCTCCGAGACGCTGCAGAACGCCGTCGTCAGGCTCATTTCGGCGACGCACCTGCCGATCCATCGTTTCATTGGCTCCGATCACTTTCGCCGCGACCTGTTCTACAGGATAAGCGGCATCACCATCCACCTTCCACCGCTGCGCGAGCGTCCCGGCGACCTGAGAGCGCTCATTGCCGCGGAGATCGCCAACGCCAGCCGTCATCAGCAGCGCGAGATCACCGCCCTGAGCAAGGTCGCCGCGGCTCGGCTCTTCGCGCACCGGTGGCCGGGGAATCTTCGGGAGCTGAGGCAGGTACTCCATACGGCCGTAGCGCTCACCGAAGGCGACACGATCCAGTCTGAATCCATCTTGCTAGGCGACCTGGATGAGCCGTCCCATCACGACGGCGCCGTGCGGGAGGGGGAGCTGGAAGTAACCAGGCCGACGATTGGAGAATTTGCTCCTCATCGCCATGACGACGTCGCTCCTCATGCCGGCGAAGGTGACCTGCGCCTGCGGACGATCGAGCTTCGCCACATCCACCTCGTTCTCGACATCACGGGCGGCAACAAGCGCCGCGCGGCGCGCCTGCTCGGCCTGTCCCGTTCCACGCTCGATCGGAAACTCTCCGGAGCCGACGGGGCAGCGGCATCCGACCGGGTGTCACGGACGAAGGATGTGACTGCTGGCGATCGCTCGCCATCAATCGGGCACCGCGCTTCGCATCAGTCCCACTAGCGCGCCCCCCCGACCGCCAGCCAACCCGTCCGTGGCACGAGATGGTATCGTTTGGAGACCATCGACGCCCGATATGAGGCCAGGAGTGTTGCATTCTGGACCCGCCAAGGAGGAGCGGAATCTTCTGGCCGAAGCGCAAGCAGCCACCATTCACCGACTTACGCCTATCTTGTGTGCATGGTACGTGGGTTGCTTTATGGGATGGCGAAGCGGCGATCTCCAACAGTCCGCCGGGCGCAACATTGGCGACGCATCACCTTCGCGGGATCAGAGCGCTTCGAGATGCGAGGTAGCATGAATACGAAGAATGAGGACGATCCAAAGGCGAAAGAGGACGAAAGCAGGCAACCTGACGACAGTATTCCTCTCAAGGATCTTGCGCCTCGTAACCAGGTGAAGGGAGGAACTGGAAAGCTCAGATTCGGGGAAAGATCAGTGGCCGACTCGCTGGACCGGCCTCTCGAGTGATGAAGAGTGGTTCGACGCGTTTGACAGCAGTGATCGTTCGATGTTTACCTCGCCCATCCTTGTGCAGCGGACGCTGCGGCAACGATCGGCGCCTCAACCAGGAGATTCACGATGACCGACGAGCGCAAAGACCGTGAGAACGAGACCAAGCCGGCGCCCCAGGGCGACGAGCAGGTCTCCGACCTTACGTCGAAGAAGCTGAATCGTGACGAAGAGGGGAAGGTGAAGGGTGGCGGCGGATTCCGCCCCCAAGTTGCAGACGATCTCACCTGATCGATCCAGGATCGATGCATGTCGAGCGGGGCCTTATCGGCCCCGCTCGTTTTTTTGGGTCCTTGGATTCGGCGCCTGACAACCATCGCCGGGGAAGCCGGCTCGAGGAACCGCGGAATGCGAGAGGGACGCAGAGGCTACTACGCCGATCGCCGATCATGAGGGCAGCTGGTTGGAAAGCACTCGACCCTTTGCGGATGGTCTCATTACTGGACTGATGAGCCCCGAACTGGAACAGGCGATTGCCTCGTCTTGGGACCGGCGATTGGCATCCCTCACCGTGCCGGTAATCGTAA
>DATKDD010000345.1:0-8217 GCA_035512875.1 Gemmatimonadaceae bacterium
GATGGCGTGCGCGTCGAGGGATTGAGCCGCAACGAGCTCGCCGACATCCGGAATGCGAAAATCGGCTTCGTGTTCCAGGGCTTCAACCTGCTGGCTCGAACATCGGCACTCGACAACGTGGAGCTGCCGCTGCTCTATGACCGATCGGGGCGCAAGAAGGACACGCGTGAAGCTGCGGCGGAGGCATTGCAGCGCGTCGGGCTGGGCGACCGGATCGACCACCATCCGAGTGAGTTGTCAGGCGGGCAGCAGCAAAGGGTCGCCATCGCCCGGGCGCTGGTAACGCATCCGGCACTCATTCTGGCCGATGAGCCGACCGGCAATCTCGACAGCCGCACTTCGGTCGAAGTAATGGCCTTATTTCAGGAGCTCAACGATCAGGGCATCACGATCCTTCTCGTGACGCACGAGCACGACATCGCCCAGTACCACAAACGGATAATCGAGGTGCGCGACGGGCACATCATCCACGATGTCCCGATGTCGGATCGTCGCGTCGCGGCCGAGGATCTTACCACGGCCGATTTCACCGCGTCGCTGGTGGAGCAATGAGACAGCGCACGCTGTTCAAGGTCGCGGCGCAGAGTATCGCCAAGAACAAGATGCGGACGGCGCTCACCATGCTTGGTATCGTGATTGGTGTGGCCGCGGTAATCATCATGGTCGCCGTGGGACAGGGCGCGCAGTCGCAGATCCGGGATCAGATCAACAGCCTGGGAACCAACATGATAGTGGTCACCGCCGGCGCGAGCACCACCGGTGGCGTCAGTCAAGGGGCGGGAACCTTCAACCGCCTATCGCTGGAGGATTTCGAGAAGCTCGATCGCGAGGCGTACCTGCTGGCGGGAGTGTCGCCGGTAATCCTGACGCGGACGCAGGTGATTGGGCCGCAGGGAAACTGGCGCACGATGATCAACGGGGTATCGGAAGAATACCAGGCCATTCGCGATTGGCCTACGACGCAGGGCGCCTTTTTCGCATCGATGGATGTGCGGACCATTCGGCGTGTGGCAGTGCTGGGGGTGACTGTGGCGGAGAACCTTTTCCCTGGTCAGGACCCGGTCGGGCAACAGATCCAGATCCGGGACGTGCCATTCATCGTCATTGGTGTTCTTGCGCAGAAGGGACAAACCGCCGGCGGGGACGACCAGGATGACGTAGTCTTCGTGCCGTACACTACCGCGGAAACCCGCCTCAGCGGCTGGTCGCGAATCGGGCAGATTCTCGCCAATACGTACTCGACAGGCGACTTGCCGGCGGCGCAGCAGGAGATGCGGATGATCCTGCGCGAGTCGCACGATCTTGCAGACCAGGATGAGGACGATTTTACCATCCGCAATCAGACGGACCTCGCGGAAGCCGCGCAGGGAACCACCCAGGTGATGTCCGTGCTGCTGGCGTCGATCGCGTCGGTGTCGCTCCTCGTCGGCGGGATCGGGATCATGAACATCATGCTCGTGTCGGTTACGGAGCGGACGCGCGAGATTGGCATTCGCATGGCGATCGGGGCGCGCGGATCCGACGTGCTCACGCAGTTTCTGGTGGAGAGCGTGGTGATGAGCCTCATGGGGGGAGTGCTCGGCATCGCCGTGGGCTTTGGCGGCGCTGCGCTGCTTGCACACTTCACGGGTTGGAGCACCGTCGTCGCTCCCGAAGCGGTGTTGGTCGCAGTGGGCTTCTCAGCCGCTGTCGGCGTTTTCTTCGGATTCTATCCGGCCCGCAAGGCATCTGCGCTCAATCCGATCGAGGCGCTTCGCTACGAATAGAGTGCGCCGGTAGGCCCTTCGTCGCTGATCTGCCGCGCCTGGCCCCTTCCGCGAGCACTCATCGCGAAAGATCGTGCGCACGCCATTAACGGTGGGGTCAAGAAAACGTCTCACCTGATGGAACGGCAGCCGTTCCCGTGGTTCCATGCCGAACGCCAGACACTTCCGGAGTACGACCGGCAATTGGCGGCGGCCGCCAGATGAACGGCGCCCCTGGCGCCTATCAAGGAGAAGAAGCATGAGAAGGAAAATGATGATTGTCCTGGGTCTCGCCCTTACGATTCCACTCGTAGCCGAGGCGCAGCGACCGGGAGGACGAGGTCAGGATGGCCGCGCACGCGCCGAGGGGCGCGAAATGCTGCGCCAGCCACCGGTCGGCGGAGTTGCCCTGATGCTCGAGCAGTCGAAGGCGCTCGAGCTGACGGAAGACCAGATCTCCCGTCTACGCGCGATCCAGGCCGCACATGAGGAGAAGACGGCACCCCTCCGCGCGCGCATGCAGGCGCAGCGTCAGGCGAACGACGACAGCACGCGGCGCGACGTGAGCCGAGAGGAGCTGTTCCAGCGCCGCTCCGAGATGCGCGAGGTAATGACGATGATGCGAGAGCAGGAGCAGTCGGCGCGCATTGAGGCGATGGCGCTCCTTTCCGGCGATCAGCGGGGGAAGGTGGAGAAGCTCGAGGCTGAGCGCCGCAAGGAAGCGGAGTCGCGTCGGAAGCGTGGAGACCGTCGAGGCCGACCGCCGGCAGGCGCATAACGACAGGACGTGAACGGCCGGCTGTCACTGCAATACTGAAGTCGGGCGCCCGCGAACACGAATGGCCACGGCGATGCCGTGGCCATTCGTGTGTACGATGCTCGTTCGGCCGCCAGGGACGCGACTGCGTCAGGCCTCCGCGCGCTCGCTGGCTTCTGAAATCATGGACCGGTCAGCGGATCGACGGCATGGCATGCTGAAGGCGAACACGGAGCCGACCTCGGGAAACTCGGCCCATACGCGTCCGTTGATGCCGCGCAGCACGTCGCGGACGATGTTGAGTCCGAGGCCCGTCCCCTCAATGGACGGCGCCTGCGATTCGTGTGCACGAAAGAACCGCTCGAACAGACGTGTGCGCGAACCGACGGGAACTCCCAGGCCGTTGTCCGCCACCTCCACGACGACTTCGATCGGCACGTCGTTCTCATCGGAGAGCAAGTGGGACCGCACTTCCACCCAGCGATCCTCGCTCTTCGGGTTCGCGTACTTGATGCCGTTCGATATCAAGTTCGTCAGGCAGAGCTCGACAGCCGCGGCGTTCACCTCGACATCGGGCAGATCGTCCGCCACACTAACGGTGACGCGCTGGCGGGCCGCCGCCTCCCGCAGCTGCCGCACCGCCTCGGCGGTTGCGTAGGCGAGCCGGACATTGCGCTGACGTCGGGAAGCTACGCGAACTCGCGAAAGCTCCAGGAGGTTATCGAGCACCACGCGCATTCCAAGGGCGTTGCGGACCACTACCTCGGCGAGCTGCGACCGCTTACCCGCTTCGAGTCCCTCGAACTGCAGCAGCTGTCCAGCTCCCAATGTCGCTCCGACCCGATTGCGGATCTCGTGCGTCAGTGCGCGATGGAACGCCTGGAGTCGCTCTTCACGCTCGGACAGCTCGAGCGTTGCGTGCTCGAGAAAGCGACTCGTGGTCGCCTGTTGGATGAGTGCGATCGCCTGAAAAAGTCGGTGGGCGCATTCGAGCGCCTCCAGAGTCGTGACATGGGGGCCCGCTTCGAGCGTGACACGCTGCAGGAACGCATGGAGTACACCGCCCAGCAACTCGTACTCCTTCTGCAACTGATGCTCGGAGAAACCCTGCGTGTACCGCAGTGCGCCCAGCTCCCGCGCCCGATCGACAACGCCTCCGTTTCCGGAAATAGGGTCCGAAGGGTCGGCCAGGTGCTTCGCAATCCCCTCGATGAGGAGCGGCATGTGATCGAGCAGATCATCGGTGGGGAATACACGCTCGGGTGGAACACTGACGCGGGCCACGATTCGCTCGAGCCACCTTGCGGTGAGCTCCATTCGCGAATCGCACAACCGCTTGGCGGCCAGCTCGGAAAGGGTGGGGGGCGATGCGGCAGCGTCCATCGGAAAGGGGCAAGGGAGGGGAGGCGAGCCGTGCCCTTTTGGGGCGGCTACACATGGTCCGGACATTCCCCCAATGCGGAGGTAGCCAGCCCTTCAAAGATACGGTCGTGAAAGCACTGACAACAGTGAGCTAGTCCACACTTCCGTAGAGATAGTGGCGCATCGATGAATCCGCTGGTCACCCGCCGGTTGCGAACCGGCTCGGGCGGCCGGTCCGGCATTGTCAGGTCTGCACCCGATGCGCATCTCGAGTCGAGGATTCAGGGTTCGCGCCCTAATCGGCGATTGCGGCCGGCCGGCCTTCGCGAGGGCGCTCGAACCGCGGGTCTGCGCGATCGGAGCCGACAGCATCCATACGAGCGCGCAGCTCCTGAAAGAGTTGCTCGGCGACCGGTCCGGGGGCGCCGGTACCGATCACGCGGTCGTCGACTTTGATGATCGGCAGGACGTCGGTCGTGGTGCCGGTGAGGAATAGTTCGCTGGCCGCGAACAGCTCATTCACCGACATTGGCGTCTCAGCCGAAGGGATGCCGAGTTCCGTTGCTATCTGTAGAACCACGGCGCGGGTCACGCCAGGCAGCACGTGATGGTCGGCCGGATGTGTGCGCAGCACGCCACCGATCACGCCGAAGATCGAGGTGTGCGTGCCCTCGGTTACCATCCCATTGCGCACGAAGACGGCATCGATGGCGCCGGACGACACGGCGCGCTGCTTCGCCATCACGTTAGGAAGGAGCTGGATCGTCTTGAGATCGCAGCGCAGCCACCGGATGTCCGGTTGCGTTATGGCAGCGGCGCCGGAGCGTCGAAGCGACTCGCGCGGCGTGAAGCGAGCCGCCGCCATGTAGACGGTCGCCGGCGTGCCCGCGGGCGGATAGTAGTGCGTCCGTGGTGCCGCGCCGCGCGTGACCTCCACGTACAGCGTCGCCTCGCCGCTCGTGAGATCGTTCTCGCCGAGCAGACGCTGCGCGATGCTCCACAGCCGCGGCGCCCGGAGATCGTCGGGCAGCGCGATCTCGATTTCCCGCAGGCCGCGCTCGAGTCGGGCGAGATGCTGCTCCGGCTCGAACGCGTTGCCGCCGATCAGCCGCCACACTTCATATACGCCATCGCCGAATATGAATCCGCGATCCTCGATCGGAATGCGGGCTTCGGACCTGGGAAGGAAGGCGCCGTTGAGATAGATGAGCATGAAACTCGGGTACCGGGAAATGGGAATCAGGAGTTCGTCAGGCTTTGGTGTGGGTCACTCACCCCTTCATTCCCCGTACGGGATCCAGATGTTCTTCACCTGCGTGGCCCGGCGCAGAAATTCACGCCCTTCGCCGTCGTCGCGGCTCCGCCAGTCACGAGTGGCATGCTCTGCCCAGGTCTGCTTCATGTTGCCGGCCGAATCGTGCTCGACGTCGCGAGCCCCTTCCGGCGTGCCGAAATACCAGATCGCGTCTACATCGTCGTGCTCGGCGAGGACCTTCGCCAACTCATCCTTCTTTCCGGTGAGGATGTTCACCACTCCCGCCGGAAGGTCGGACGTTTCGAGCACCGCATACAGGTCTACCGCAGCCAGCGGATGCTTTTCGTCAGGCAGCGCTACCACGGTGTTGCCGGTCGCTATCGCCGGCGCGACGAGCGAGATGAAGCCGAGCAGCGGGAATGCGTCAGGCGCGGCAATGCCGATGACGCCAACAGGCTCGTTCATCGCCAGGGTGACGCCGCGAATCGGCGTATGGTGGACGGCACCATCGTGCTTGTCCGCCCATGCTGCATACGTGAACAAGCGCGAGATCGCCCCCTCGACCTCGTCCATGCCTGGCGAGCCGGTCATCTCCTCGAGCCTGGATGCGAGCTCCTCGGCACGCGCCGAGAGATTCTCCGCGATGTAGTAGAGGATCTGCGCGCGTGCGTGGCCGGAGGTGCGAGCCCAACCCCCCTGCGCGGTGCGTGCCGCCTCGACGGCATTGCGCACGTCCTTCCGGTTGCCGTGCCCGACCTCGCCGAGCAGCGTGTCGTCAGGCGCGGTGATGCGAAGGCTGTACCCGGAATCGGGGCGCGCCTGCTTGCCTCCAATGAAAAGTTTAGGGGTGCGGTCGAGTGGCGGGTTGAGGGATGAGGGTCGAGGGTCGAGGGAACTGCGTGCTCCGACATTGGAATTCTGCGGAGAGGAGCGCGCGCCTTTCGCGTCTCGGGGCCCGCGTGCCTTAGCTCTCGCCGTCACGACCCCCGACCCCCGACCCCCGACCCGCGGCGCGCGCTCCGCGCGCCGCAAATACTCCCACATCCCTTCGCGGCCACCTTCACGTCCATACCCGCTCTCGCGATATCCGCCGAACCCGGCGGCGGCGTCAAACAGGTTGGTGGAGTTTATCCAGACCACGCCGGCTTTGACCTTCGGAGCGATGTCCAGCGCAAGGTTGATGTTCTCCGTCCACACCGAGGCGGCAAGTCCGAACACGGTGTTGTTCGCAAGCGCAACAGCCTCGTCAGGGGTGCGAAAGGTCATCGACACCAGAACCGGACCGAAAATCTCGACCTGTGCGATGGTGCTCGACGGCGCGACGTTGGTGAACAACGTGGGCGGATAGAACAACCCTTCCGTGGGGCATGCCCACGACGGCTGCCACATCGCCGCACCTTCCGCCCGCCCTTGCTCTACAAGTGCGCGAATCCGTTCCAGCTGAACCGGCGCCACTATCGCGCCCATGTCGATCGCCTTGTCGAGCGGGTGGCCCACGCGCAGCCGCTCCATTCGCGCTACCAGCTTGGTGGTCAGCAACTCGGCGATGCCTTCTTGCACGAGCAGGCGCGAGCCCGCACAGCAGACCTGACCCTGGTTGAACCAGATGGCGTCGACCACGCCCTCGACGACGGAGTCGAGGTCCGCATCCTCGAAGACGATGAACGGACTCTTGCCGCCAAGCTCGAGCGAGAGCTTCTTCCCGGTGCCCGCGGTTGCCTGACGAATGGAGCGGCCCACCTCCGTGCTTCCGGTGAAGGCGATCTTGTCCACGTCGTCATGAGCGACCAGCAGACGCCCGGTCTCGCCGTCGCCGGTGACGATGTTCAGCACCCCGGATGGCAGGCCGGCCTCCGCCGCCAGTTCGGCGAAGGCCAGCGCCGTCAGCGGCGTGAATTCGGCGGGTTTGAGCACCACCGTGCACCCGGCGGCAAGCGCCGGCGCAACCTTCCAGGCCAGCATGAGCAGCGGAAAATTCCACGGAATGATCTGCCCGACCACTCCAACGCTTTCGTAGCCGGGAAACTCGCTCTCCAGCAGCTGGGCCCACCCGGCGTGATGGTAGAAGTGCCTGGCGACCAGTGGGATATCCAGATCGCGTGTCTCGCGAATGCTCTTGCCATTGTCGAGACTTTCCAGCACGGCGAAGAATCGGGAGTTGCGCTGGACGGTGCGGGCCAACGCGTACAGGTGCCGCGCACGGGCATGCCCCGGAAGCGCTTGCCAGGCGGGTAGTGCGTTGCGCGCAGCTTCGACAGCGAGGTCGACTTCCGCGGTGCCGCCCTGCGTGACTCTCGCCAGGCTCTCACCGGTGGCTGGATTGGCCACGTTGAACAGCACCTTGTCCGTTGGCCGCGTCCATGCGCCACCAGCGAATATTCCGAACGTGCTGTCATGCCTGGCGAGCCATTCGCGCGCAAGCTTGTCGCTCTCGGGCGCTGGCCCGTACTCCATCGTCTCGAAGATCCGGGAAACGGAAGCCATACTCAGACGAGAGGGTGACGGTGTACCGCGGAGTAGCGCCCCGTGGTGAAGTGCTCGAGCTGACGTTCGATGTCGGTGAGCAAGCCTGACGCTCCGAAGCGGAATCGATCCGCGCGCAGCCACCGGTCGCCGAGCTCCTCCTTGATCAGATAGAGATACTCCAGCGACTGCTTGGCCGAGCGAATGCCCCCGGCAGGCTTGTAGCCCACTTCGTGGCCCGTGCGATCGCAGTATTCACGGATCATGCGCGCCATTACGAGTGATACGGGAAGCGACGCGTTGACGGTTTCCTTCCCGGTGGACGTCTTGATGAAGTCGGCGCCCGCCATCATTGCGACCGCGCTTGCGCGGGCGACATTGCTCATCGTCGCCAGATCGCCGGTGCCGAGGATTGTCTTCATGTGAGTCTCGCCGCAGGCATCGCGAAAGCGGCGGATTTCATCGTACAGCGCGTCCCAGTCGCCGGTGAGCACATGACCGCGCGTAATGACGATGTCGATCTCCTGCGCACCCGCCTCTACCGATGCGCGGATCTCCGCTACACGCTGCTCGATCGGCGAAAGGCCAGCCGGAAAGCCGGTGCTCACCGCCGCGACGGGTACACCACTGCCGCG
>DATKDD010000346.1:0-5759 GCA_035512875.1 Gemmatimonadaceae bacterium
CATCGCGTCATCCTGCCGCCCAAGTCCAAGGCGATGAGCGACATGGAATCGATGATCCACCACTTCAAGCAGGTGATGGAAGGAGCGCGGCCGCCGGTCGGCGAGTGTTACGTCGCCGTCGAGAGTCCCAAGGGCGAAAAAGGCTACTACATGGTGTCGGACGGAACCGGCAAGCCGGTTCGCTGGCGCATCCGTCCGCCCTCGTTCGTCAATCTTTCGGCGATCCCCAGGATGGTCGAAGGACACCTGCTTTCAGATGTGATCGCGATCAACGCCAGCATCGACATCGTCATGGGAGAGATCGACCGGTGAGCGCGCACGAACGTGGGGGAATGCACGCGGAGTCGCACGCGTCGCATGGCGCAGCGGGGCACGAACATGCGGAGCAGCACGTGCCCGTCTTCGCCGGCCCGGTGCGTCAGGAGATCGACGATATCCTGAGCCGTTATCCCACCAGGATGGCGGCACTCCTTCCCGCGTTATGGATCGTGCAGCGCGAGCGCGGCTGGATCGGCGAGGGCGCCATGACCGAGGTCGGCGCTCTGCTCGGCCTCACGCCGGCGTACGTGAAAGGCGTGGTGACCTTCTACACCATGTACCACCAGCATCCCGTCGGGCAATATTTCATTCAGGTGTGCACCACATCGCCTTGCAACGTGTGTGGCGCGGAGAACGTGGTCCGGTCGCTGCTTCAGCACACCGGATGCGGAGAGCTCGGCACCACGTCGGACGACGGCCGGTTCACGGTGATCGAAGTCGAGTGCCTCGGCGCGTGCGGATTCGCCACGCCGGTCATGATCAACGAGGAATTCCTCGAGTCCGTCACGCCCGAAACGGTTCCCACCATTCTCGCACAGCTTCGGTAATGGGATATCCGCACTCCCCGCACCCCCGCGAAACGCCGGTCCTCTCGAAATACTTCGGCGATCGTAATGCGATCGGGTTGGACGGGTGGACTCAGCGGGGCGGCTACAGCGCGCTCGAGCAGGCGCTCGGCATGCAGCCCGCCGCGATCGTGAACATCATCAAGGAGTCCGGGCTGCGCGGCCGCGGCGGCGCCGGCTTTCCGACCGGCATGAAATGGTCGTTCATGAAGCCGGGCGACGGCAAGCCACACTATCTCGCCTGCAACGCCGACGAGTCGGAACCGGGCACGTTCAAGGATCGCGAGATAATGCGGTGGACGCCGCACGCACTGATCGAAGGCTGCGCGATCGGCTCCTACGCCATCGGTGCCGAGACGTGCTACATCTACATCCGCGGCGAGTTCACCGATCCACTGCGCGCAGTTGGCGAGGCGCTACGGGAAGCCTACGCGAAAGGCATTCTGGGCACCAACGCGATGGGCACCGGCAAAACGATCAACATGTACATCCACAAGGGCGCCGGCGCGTACATCTGTGGCGAAGAAACGGCGATGATGAACTCGATCGAGGGGCGCCGCGGAAACCCGCGCATCAAGCCGCCTTTCCCAGCGGTTGCCGGCCTGTTCGGCCAGCCGACCACGATCAACAACGTCGAAACGCTCGCCGCGGTCCCCCACATCCTCACCAACGGCGCCGAGTGGTACAAGAAGTTCTGCCTATCGAACCCCAAGAGCACCGGCACCAAGCTTTACTCGGTCTGCGGCAACATCGCGCGGCCGGGCAACTACGAGGTCGAGATGGGCTTTCCGTTCAAGGACTTCCTGTACGACCTCTGTGGCGGCCCACCGCCTGGCCGCAACTTCAAAGCGGTCATTCCCGGAGGCTCGTCGGTCCCGATCCAGAACATGGCCGAGGCCGAGGCATCAATCATGGACTATGAAGGATTCATTGCGCAGGGCTCCATGCTGGGATCCGGCGGCGTCATAGTGTTCGACGATGCGCAATGCATGGTGAAACAGATCTGGCGGCTGGCGCGGTTCTACGCGCACGAGAGCTGTGCCCAGTGCACGCAATGCCGCGAAGGCACGGCATGGGTGACCAAGATCATGGAGCGCATCGAGCTCGGTCAGGGCACCTCGCGCGACCTCGACACGCTGCTCGACCTGTCGACGAACATGACCGGCACCACGATCTGTGTGTTGAGCGACTCCTGTGCCGCGCCGGTGGTATCGGGGATTCAGAAGTTCCGGGACGAGTTCGAGGCGCACATCTCGGGCAAGGGGTGCCCGATGCGCACCACCACGGCGGCGGCATGAATGGCTGAATCGACTGGCGTTACCCTGACGATTGAAGGCCGGGCAGTGACCGTGCCGGCCGGCACGTCGATTCTCGAGGCGGCAAAGCTCGCCGGCGTGCTCATTCCGCACTATTGCTATCATCCCGGCCTTCCGGTGGCCGGAGTGTGCCGCATGTGCCTCGTCGAGCTCGAAAAGGCGCCCAAGCTCGCGCCGGCGTGCGCGACGGCGGTCGCCGACGGACAGGTGGTGCACGTGCACACCGAGAAAGCGCTCGAAGCGCGCCGAGGTGTGCTCGAGTTTCTGCTCATCAACCACCCGCTCGATTGCCCGATCTGCGATCAGTCCGGCGAGTGCGAACTGCAGGACTATACGTTTCGCGAGGGCCGCGCCGAAGGACGCCTGCTCGAGAGCAAGCGGTTCAACCCGGTGGAAGACTTCGGCGGAGATGTCATTTACGTCCCCAACCGGTGCATCCTCTGCACCAGATGCGTCCGGTTCATGGCTGACGTAGTGCAGGACACGGTGCTCAACGTGAGCGAGCGCGGCGATCGCGCGGTCATCGGAAAGTTCGAAGACAAGGATCTCACCCATCCCTGGGCGGGGAACGTCATCGATCTCTGTCCGGTCGGCTCACTCATCTCCAAGGACTTTCTCAACAAGGCCCGGTCGTGGGAGCTCGACAGGTCGCCCAGTATCTGTCCCAACTGCACGCAGGGCTGTAACGCGATCATCGAAACGCGCGATAACATGGTGGTCAGAATGCGGCCGCGTTCGAACACCGACGTCAATCAGTATTTCCTCTGCGATACGGGACGGTTGAATTACCGGTGGCTCAACGAGACGGCCCGGCTCGAGGCACCACTCGTGAGGCAGGGACAGCGTTTTGTCGCGTACGACTGGGATGTGGCCTTGCGGGAGGTAGTCGCGCTGCTCCAGCGGCGGCGGGTATTCGTGCTCGCCTCGCCAATGCTGTCGAATGAATCGTTGTTCGCCCTCAAGAGGCTGCTCGACAAGACCGGCGGCGCGGGCGCGTTCCGGGTGGAGCGCGGCCCCGAGGCACCGCTGCCGGGCGTCGAGGATCTTGCGCTGCGCGCCGAGCGCGCCGCCAACGTTCGCGGCGCTGAAATGCTCGGCTTCGCCAAGTCCGATACGCCGCTCGAGGGACTCGGGAGCGGCGACGTGCTGATCATGGCCGACGTGGGCGGCGCACCGCTGCCGGTCAGCGCCGAAGCGTTGGCCAAGGCTGGCGCGGTGATCCTGCTAGGAACTACGCTGCCCGACATCGCGCGCGTCGCTTCCGTGGTATTGCCGGTGACCAGCATGGCCGAGGAAGAGGGCACGTTCACCAACCTTCGCGGGCGCGTGCAGAGATACATGCAGGCGAAGGCTGCCCCCGGCATGGCCCGGCCGCTCTGGTGGCCCGTCGGTGACCTGCTCGGCGCACTGGGTGATCGCTCGGATGCATACATCGCGTCCGACGTATTCACCGCGCTCGCGGCGCAAGTTCCGGCATTCAGCGGAATGAGCTACGACACGTTGGGGCTGCGCGGGCAGGTGGCGTCCGACGCCAGCCGTCCGGCCGGAGCCGCTCGATGAGCCTGGTTCCATTCTATCCGCTGCTTCAGCTTCCCAGTCCTGAGGCGGAGCTGTCGTTCGGCTGGTTCGTGATTTTCACGGTGGTCAAGGTGATCGCGGTGTTTTTTATCATTCTGATTGGAGTGGCGTTCCTAACGCTCGCCGAACGTCGCATTTCGGCGTGGATCCAGGATCGGCACGGACCCAACCGGGTCGGGCCACAGGGCTTGCTGCAACCTGCCGCCGATGGCCTCAAGAACATCATGAAGGAGGAGACGTATCCGGCGGCGGCGAACAAGACGCTGTTCGTCATGGCGCCCGCGCTCGCCCTCATACCCGCGATGCTCACGTTCGCCGTCATCCCCTTCGCTTCGCCATGGGCGAGTCCGCTCGGCAGAATCGACATGGTGGTAGCGAACCTCCCGATCGGATTTCTGTACATTCTCGCGCTCGCCTCGCTCGGCGTGTACGGCATCGTCATCGCCGGCTGGGCGTCGAACAACAAGTACTCCCTGCTCGGAGGATTGCGGGCGAGCGCGCAGATGGTGTCGTACGAGATTGCCCTCGGCATGTCGACGGTGGCCGTGCTGCTGCTCGCCGGTAACGTCGCGCTGAACGACATCATCTGGCAACAGGCGACGACCGTCTGGAACGCGTTCGGCCTGGCAATCGCCTTTTTCATTTTCTTTGTCGCCGCGTTGGCCGAAACCAACCGGCTGCCGTTCGATATGCCGGAGGCGGAGTCGGAACTGATCGCCGGCTATCACACCGAGTACAGCGCCATGAAGTTCTCGATGTTCTTCATTGCCGAGTACGCGAACATCGTAACGGCGAGCGCGCTGATGGTCACCTTGTTCTTCGGCGGATGGGACGTTCCGGGCACGCTCAAGGACAACATGTCGCAGTCTGGGCTGTGGACGATCATCACTGGAATCGTGTTCTTCATCAAGGTCGCGATCACCATCTTCGTCTTCATGTGGATCCGCTGGACGTTGCCGCGGTTCCGCTACGATCAGCTGATGTCGCTCGGGTGGAAGGTCATGCTACCCCTCGCGCTCGTCTACATCGTGATCATTGCCGGTGCCGTACTCGCGCTCGATGCCTTTGCAGTTCCCCGTGATTGGCGTTATGGGACGGCGCTGATCGCCTTGAACGCTGTGTGCGCGGTACTGCTGTTCTTCGTGTTCGATCGTGGCCGGCTCGTGAGTCCGGCAAGCAGCATAGTGCGGCGCGAGGAGATCGCGCGGCTCCGCGCGCGGTCTGCGCGCGGACGGATCACTCCCGCCACGCAGGGAGACTGAGGTTTCGATGACTATTCAGGTAAAGGTTCTCGCTCGGCCGGTGGAAGAGGTCAGCTACGTGCGAGCCATGCTCTCGGGTATGGCGCTCACCCTCAAGCACCTCGTCGATCCTCGCAAGGTCACGTGGCAGTATCCGGAGGAGAAGTGGCCGATCTCACCGCGCTGGCGCGGCACGCACCGCATGCTCACCGACGAAACCGGCAAGGCCAAGTGCGTCGCCTGCGGCCTGTGTCCCCAGATCTGTCCCGCGAACTGCATCAAGCTCGTGCCTGGCGAGGACGAGGAAGGGAATCGCTATCCGCTCATCTACGAGATCGATGAGTTCCGCTGCATTTTCTGCGGATACTGCCAGGAAGTGTGCCCGGAGGAAGCCATCCACGTCGGAAGGCATTATGAAAACTCGGAGTACAGCCGGGAAGGATTCGTCTACGATCTGGAGCGGCTGATGGCGCAGACGCATCCGGTGACCGAGATGTGGGATCCCGACGACCCGAAGGGCGAGTGATGCAATCGTCCGGTCTGTTCTATCAGTTTCACTTCTATCTCTTTGGCCTGATCGCGATCGCTTCGGCGCTGGCTTTCGTCACGCGCAAGGGTCCGGTAGCCGCGGCGCTCTGGCTGGTGAACACGCTGTTCAGCCTGGCGGCACTGTACATAATGCTCGACGCGCAGTTCATCGGCGCCATTCAGGTGTTCGTGTACGCAGGCGCGATCATGGT
>DATKDD010000347.1:0-6040 GCA_035512875.1 Gemmatimonadaceae bacterium
GGCTGCTGTAACGAGACGACGTTCGGCACCACCTGGGCATCACCCCACGACTCCAGCGGGTGGTGATCCGGCAGCACGAGATCGCACAGCTCCGTGGTCTCGTCAGGGTAGCTCGAGAAGCTGACCTTGTAAGGCACGCGACGGATTGCGTCAGCCGTCTCCAGCGCGGCTGGAAGGGTAAACAGCGGGTTCACGTTGCGCAGGAAGAGCATCGCTACCTGCCCTTCGCGCATCCGCTCGACAGCGCTCGCCATCTCCATCGGAGCCGCCGCGCCGCCGAACCCGGATATCGGCTCGCCAGGCATGATCGTGCGATCGACGTTCCCGAGGCTCTGATTGAGCGCAGCGACGGCCAAGCCGACCTCGAAGGCGTTGGCGGTGGTCACGCCGGAGAGCACCATGCTGGGAGAGGCTGCGCGCAGATCGCGCGCCAGCCGCTGAATCGTGTCGGCCGGAACCCCCGCCTGCTCCGCGGCAGCCTCGATCGACGCGCCGGCGGCGCCACCAAGCGCATTGACGATCGCGAGCTCCGAGCCGGGACGGCAGTCTATCCACTCGTCGGCATTGAGTCCGGTGAGCGACCGTCGCGAGCCGAGGTAGACGAGCCGCGGTGCATCGCTAAGCCTTGCGCGGGCCCCGGCGAAATCGAGCTGCTGAGGTACCGTCGCGCCCCACGCATCGAGAAAGTCCGCCCCGATCGACACGATGAGCCGCGCATTCAGGAAACGCAGCGACGGCCAGGCCACCCCGTACGCCTGACGATTCACGGCGATGGCGGCATGGTCCAGCAGCGCATCGTACGGAAGGTGCGGCGGCATTCCGTTCGCCTGCAGCCAGGCATCGAGCAGCACCGGAAAGCTGCCCGACTCATGGGCGTTGACGAACAGTGCGCGCGCCGCATCTCCGCTCTGGCGAGCGGCGGTGAGGCGTTCCTGAAGAGCCGCGAGCGCGACTTCCCAGCTGACTGGCTCGAGCGCCGCGTCGGGGCTGCTGCGCATCAACGGCCCGCGATAGCGATCCGGGTTATAGAGTCCCTGCAGCGCCGCCTGACCACGGGCACAAAGCGCACCGCGATTCAGCGGGTGGGCCGGATTTCCCTCGAGCTTGATCGGTCGGCCGTCACGCACCTCCGCCACAATGCCGCACGCCGCCGCGCACTCGCGACAGGTGGTCGCGTAGTAGTTGGAAACACCGGGTACGGTGTTGTCGGGATGGTTGACGTACGGAATGAGCTTCTCGACCCGGTCGGAGCTGCATCCCACCGCCGCCGTGGTCGCACCGGCAGCGCCGAGCACTTTGAGGAACTCGCGCCGCGTTGCGCCCGACCCGGGAGCCTCACGCGGCTTGTCGTGATGACTCATGCGCTCGCGTCTAGTAGTGGCAGACCGCGCAGTCGTACCGCGCTCGGAACGGCGGATTCGATTCGCCGATGTGACACCTTACGCACCATCCCATGTTGAGGGACTCCGCTTGATGGACCGGCGCTCCCATTTCCTGAATCTGCCCGTGACAGGACTGACAGGTGACACCGGCGTTCACATGGCGCATGTGCGGGAACTGCACGTAGTCAGGCACCTTGTGAATACGAACCCACGGTATGGGCTCGTTGCGATTCCAGTAGGCCTGGAGCGTATCGATTCCCGCGCGCTGAGTGCCGTCGGGTCGCGTAGGACCGACCACCAGATGGCAACCCATGCAGGTGCTCACAGCGGGAATTCCCGCGTCAGGCGCCTTGTCGGCCGAGAAGTGGCAGTACAGACAGTTGAGACCAACGGTCTGAACGTGCGTGTTGTGCGGGAATGGAATGGGCTGAGTCGGCGCGCGTCCCTGCGGCGTCGACGCACCGCTGTACGCCGAGAGAACTACGGCGGTGGCCGCGAGAGCGAACAGCCCCGGGATTACCGCCCACTTCCTCCTATTCGTCATTACCACTCATGTATTTGAGTCGGGTGAGGAAGCCCCCGCATGCCCTGCTGCGGAGAATCAGGGGTTTAGCCGCGCGAAATGTGGTCCGCACCAGGGGTGGGCGCAAGTGCCGCATCTGCCCGATGTGACGTCGTTTGCCCCTTGCGTCACAGCGCGCCGTGGCGCACGCCGATGCGCTCTCATTTGCTCCGTTGCATCCGACCGGCGAGCACGTCCCTCGCCAAAGCCAGCTGCGCGGAATGCAAGTCCTGTGGCAGCAGGGCCAGGTTGGCGCGGGGTGCCTGGGCGAGTCGCAGCGGCCAACCGGTGCCGTACAGTAGTCGCCCGGCACCGATCGTTCGCAGCAGATGCGCCAGCTCATCCTCGGGCGGTCCCCAGATCCAGGCGATGTCCCACCAGAGTCGCGAGCGCTCGTCAGGCGTGAGCCCCCAATGCACTTCCTCAATGGTGGCGCGGCCGGCGCCGAGCACTACGATCGGGCATCGATCGCTGGCGCGCGCGATGGCTCGAATCGCGGCGGGGGAAAGATCGCCGGCGATGTCCATGCCGTGCCGCTGTCGAAGATCCTCGAATCGTACGGTGAGCAGCAGCGCAACACCGGCCTCGCCGCATGCGACTGCCAGCGCATCCATGCGAACGTCGCCCGGCGCCATTCCCCATTGCGGCGGATAGGCCTTTACCGCGGGCACTCCGGCATCGATCACTTCGCGCAACGTGCGCTGCCATGCCGGCCAATCGGGACGCACGACTGGCGCCGGTCGCAGGGCGCTGAACGGCTGGAGCTCGGCGAGCAGTTCCTCGTTCGCCGGCCGTGGATCCCGGTGAAACGCGGCGGGGAGCGAGCCAACCCAGGCACCACCGACCCCTTCCCGCTCGAGTACCTGGACGAGCACCGACGGATCGGGATGCGGCACGTGCCGAAACGGATACGTCCCGATGTACGCATGGACGTCGACCGTGTTCGCGGGGAGCGATGCGATGTTCATCGCCTAACGGGCAGGGAAGTCGTAGGCCGTGGCGGAGCCGGCGAGCGCGGCGGCGGGAAAGATCCGCTCGGCGTTGCGCCAGCGGATCTGCTCCAGCGCGTCACTTCCGGGAGCGATGACTTCGAGCGCCCACCACTTTGCCAGCCCGGTCTCGAGCGTGATGTCGCATCCCCACAGCATCCGCCCCGCGCCCACCGCGCTCATCGCCTGATCGAGCATCCCGCGGTCGACCCCGCTTCCCGAGAGATCCAGATAGACGTTGGGAAGCTCGGCGACCGCGGGATAGCTGTGGGCCCAATCGCCGCCCCCGCCGATGTGGGCGAGTATGAAGCTCACCCGTGGATGCCGGGCGGCCAGTCGCGCGTACTCCTCGGCATCGGAAGCCTCCTGCCCGGGCCAATCGCGCCGCCGGTGCTGCCAGATGTGGTGCAGCACCGGAAAGTGGTGCGCGGCGGCGGCTTCGGCGATGGGATCGAGCAGCGGATCATCCGCCCGCCGGCTGGCGGCCAGCTTTATGCCGACGGCACCGCGCTCGGCGCCGCGGGAGATCTCCTCCAGAGCGTGCGCTTTGTCGTTAGGATTGACGACCACGTAGGCGCGAACCCGCTCGGGGTTGCCGAGCTGCAGCTCGAACATGGAATCGTTGGCGGCGGTGACGTCGGCCGGCGAGGGAAAGTACGTCGGGGATGTATGCCCCCAGCTGCCGAGGATCGACGCGATGTGCATGGAGATCCCGATGCGCTCACCGGCCCTGAACCGCGCCGCGTTCCGCTCCGCCCAATCGGCGCGCCCGCATCCGGCATGGTAAAAGTGGGCGTGCACGTCTACGAGCGGCCCCGCTCCGGCCAGCGGCCGTTCGCTATGCATGCGCCGCCCCGTCCGACCGCAGCGCCACGGCAAGCGCCTGTTCCAGCGCGGCGAGCGCCGCCCCGTCGTGTGCGAGCGCCGCGAAGTTGTATGCCCCGCGTTTGATGAGCACGCCCGACGCGCGGGCATTGGCCAGAACCTGCGCCTCACGCGCATCACCATCGAACCGAAGCAGCCACATCTGGTCGATTCCCTCCACCCGCACGTCGCCGGCCCCGCTCGCAACCACTGCGCGTTCGGCGCCGGCGCGCATGGCTTTGCCGATCGAAGCCAGCTGGGCGCACACATCTTCGCGCGCATGTCGCGCGAGCACCGCCGACGCGGCAGCGAGCGCCGTGGTATCGCACGCCACCGTGGATGAAATCCACGTGTGCTGCGCCGCCGCCATGGCCGCGCCCCGCCCGGCGACGGCCGCCAGTGGATAGCCGTTGGCCAACGCCTTGCCGAACACCACCAGATCGGGATGGATACCCTGCTGCATCACCGCGCCCGCGGGATGCACCCGAAAGCCCGTCTTTATCTCGTCGGCGATGAACAGAGCGCCATTATCGTCGCACAGCTCGCGTAAGGCATGGAGCCATCCCACCGGCGCCATGCGCTCGATCACCGGCTCGATGACGATCGCCGCCAGATGCCCTTGCACACCGGCCGCCGCCTCGCGCGCCGCATCGACATCCCCGAAAGGGATACGCGTGCACAGGGCTTGCGTGGCCGCCGGAACACCGGCCGCGTCACTGCTCCAGTCCAGCCAGCCGAAGTACCCGCAGGCGAGCACGTGGCTGCGTTGGGTGTGCGTACGCGCAATGCGCACCGCCGCGGCTACTCCCTCCGCTCCGCTCTTGAGAAACCGCACCTGCTCGGCGATCGGCACGGCCGCCTGGAGCTGCTCGGCGACGGTCACTTCCAGCGTGTGCGGCAGGGCGGCGATGGTTCCGTTTCGCGCGGCGGCGATGACCGCCTCCGTTACATCGGGATCGGCATAACCGAACGCCACCGAGCCGAGCGCCATGGTGAAATCCACCAGTTCGGTGCCGTCGGTTGTCGTCAGGCGGCACCCGGCGGCCGTCGAATAGTGGCTGGGGCCGGGGGTGCCGGCGCCGTACATGGCGTCCGGACGTTTGCTCCCGGTCGAAGTGCCGCCCGGAATCCGCGCCACCGCCCGCGCGCTCCAGTCCGCGGGCGGGGAACGGGCGGGATCTCGCGGAGTTGCCGATGGTGGTTGCACGCCGGATAAGCTATGCATTCGTACGCCGGTTACGCGATACCGCCGCGGAGGCGGTCGATCGTACGCAACACCTCGATCGCCATGGCCCGCAGCAGGGTCAGTTCGCGAGCATCAGCCCCCGCTCGCGCGGTGAGCGCCCGTAACGATCGCATGACGTGCTCGGGATTTCTCGTCTTGAAGAAGTCGAGGGCTTCGAGCGCCCGCCGCGCGTCGGCACAGGTGCGCTCGCGCTCCTCGTCGGTGGGCGGCGGCGCATTCTTGCGCGGCGGTGCCAACTTCCGGCTGGCCTCCGGTGCGGCGAGGTGCAGCTCGTACAACGCCAGCATCACCGCCTGCGCCAGATTCAACGACGCATACTCGGTGGTGGGAATGGTGACGACGAGCTGCGCCCGGTCGAGGACCTCGTTAGGAAGCCCGCGGTCCTCGCGCCCGAAGACGAGCGCCGCTGGTCCCGCGGAAGCCTCGGCCAGCAAGCGCGGCGCGGCGTCCCGAGCGTCGACGAGGGCGCGCTTCGCCGCGCGCCGCCGCGCGGTAAAGGCGGCGACCATCACGCAATCGGCGAGCGCAGGCTCGAGCGCGGCATGCACTCGGATACGGCCGGAGATGTCTCCCGTTGCGTGCGCGATTCGTTCGATGCCCGCGGGATCGAACGACTTGGGGCGTATCAGGTGAAGGTCCTCTACGCCCATGTTCTTCATGGCACGCACGACCGAGCCGACGTTCACCGGGTCCTGCGGCTCGTAGAGTACCACTCGTACCCTGGTGAGCGAGGATTCAGCCACGGGGTACGACGAAATGCAGGAAGCGAGCGGCCGCTTCACGGTCGCCCCGGAGATAGACGAACTCGCCCGCCCCACCGCCAAGCACGAGTTGTCCGCGCCTGCGCTGCCGGTCGGGGGACATGTCGTTCACCAATACGCCCGCGGAAAATGGGTAATCCGGGCCCCGGCCGAGCGCCGACAGCGAGAGGGCTATGCGCACTTCGTAGCCTGACGGCGTGGGTCGCCAGCTGGTGCGCACCGGAACGTCGTTCCGC
>DATKDD010000348.1:0-5256 GCA_035512875.1 Gemmatimonadaceae bacterium
ACGATCGTGGATTCGGACACAGCGCGGCTGCTGGGCCTCAACCTGTACGAGCTGCTGTTCTTCAACGCGCATGCGAACGAGTGGTTCGAACGCGTGTGGGAGGGTGCATCGGAGCTTCGCCTCGTACTCGAGTTCCCCGCCGGCGCGCTCGACCTGATTTCGTTCCCGTGGGAGTTCCTCTACGTCCCCGAAGTCCGCTGGAAGGCCGGCGGCCGTTATCTCGTCGATCAGCCCAACGTCTCGCTCGTCAGGCGGGTGCTCCGAAAGCCGAGCCAGGGGCCCCCGGTCATGGAGAATGCGAAGTTCCTGTTCGTCGACTGCCTACCGCCCGAGCCCCAGGCCAACGGCTATACGCCGCGGAGCAAGGCTGGGCGCGAGAGTGCCACGCCGCCTTCGCGCGAGGTCGATGAGTTGATGGCGTTCCTGGAGGCACGGGGAGAAGTCACCCTCCAGCGGTATCCGAGTTTCCTGGACCTACGCGACCAAGCGGCCAAGGGGCCGTCGCCCGACGTGATTCACCTCGTCGGCCACGGCCGGTTTCGGGCCGGCGCCGCGAACAAGGCCTTCGAGTTCTGCCTCCGCCCCCGCGAAGCGGGGATGGAAAGCTGGGAGACGGACGAGCGCATTGCCGACGCCCTCGCCGGCCGTCAGGTGCCGAAGCTCGTGCTGCTGCATACATGCAAGGGCGGGAAGGTCGGCAGCTACAAGGATTATGAGGGGGCGGCCATCGCGCTGGTGAAGCGCGACGTGCCTAACGTGATCGCTGTGCAGCACGAGATCATGGTCGACCAGGCGGCGGCGTTCGTCCGCCTGTTCTACGACGCATGGGCTCGCGAGATGTCGCTCGAGCTGGCAATCAAGGAAGCACGCGGGGCGCTTCGCTCGGCCTCCGATTTCTCGTTCTGCCTGCCGGTCGTGTACGTACAGCACGATGCCGACCTTTTTCTGCCGACCCCGGTGCCCGCGCCTACCCCCGCCGGGGCCGGAGTCGAGGAAGCGCAGTCGCGTGCACCGGCAGCATCCGAGAAGCCGTTGCAAACGACTCCACTTGCCGGCAGCAGTGTTGCGCAGGGCGCGGCTGGCAAAGCTGATAAATCCGAGCTCAGGGACAGAGAGCGGCACGCACCACCCTCCGACTCAGCGACCGGCGAGCACCCGCGGCCCCCAACGGAGCCATCTGCAGAACGGAAGCCCAGCGACAGCCCACTCTCAGTCCGTTTCGGCGGGACCTCATGACGGCGCCCACTCTCGAGCTTCGCGTGCTCCTCGCCGACGCCTACCGCGATGCGGCGCTGCGCGAAACGAACATGCCGGCCGCGACCCGCGCATTCGAGTCGATCCGCGCCACCGGTGCGGGGGAAGACGGCGCTTACCTCGCCATCCACGAGCTGCGCCGCCAACTCGGTCAGGCCAGCGAAACCCGACTGGTGAGTGTTCTGATCGCGTTGGCCGAGGCGATCATGGCGGCCAGGACGCTGGCCGATGTCGCGGCAGTCCGGGAGCTGATGGATCATGACCCGGTCGAGGGATGGGCGGAGCTTCGCCGCCGGTTCGCCCATGCGATTGCCGAATTCCAGGACCCCGTTGCGGACGGCCTCGCGCGCGGGGTGATCTCCGTCATGCCCGACCACAGCGCGGTCGTCAATCGCTGGATCGAGCAGATGGAGTACATGCGGCGCGAGCGATGGGCGCACGTTCTCGATCTGTTCGAGTCGCTCGGAAGCGACGACGTCGTTCGCGGATCCGACCGTGCTCAACTCCTTGCGCGTGAAGCTCAAGTCCAGCTGTACTTCAAGAACGATCTCGCGGCAGCCGATCGTGCGGTGGAAGACGCCCGCGGAGCGTTGGCCGCAGACTCCGACGCATCGGTCACCGCGAAATGCGAGGTGACCTGTGCGGCCGCACAAGTCGAGCTCAATAGGAACCCGGAGAAGGCGAGGCAGCTCCTGAAGGAGGCCATGGAGATCGATCCGTCGTTCGAGGACGCGTACCGGTACATGGGCGACGCGGTCGCGGCGGATTCGAACGCTGGCCCAAAAGCACAGGGAGAGGCGGAGAAGTGGTACGCCCGGGGGATCGAGAACGCTCCGGGCGGCACGTTGAACCTCATGGCGCTGGCTCGGATGCTCGGCACGCCGGAGTACTATCAGTCGCGCCGACTCCGGGTCGCCGAGCTGCGGCAGCACGCCTTGCGAGTGGCGTGGAAGAACCGCTACTCGATCTATCTGGACTTTGCCGAGATCGCGTTGAACAACGGTGAGTTGGACGACGCTGCTGACCTGATAGCCCAGGCCCTCTCGGAAGACCGATCGCGTTCCGACGCGCCGGTCCTCGCCGCTCGCGTGCTGGCCGCTCGCGGCCTTTTAGCCGACGCGATGCTGACCTATGGTAGCGCATGGGCGGCGGAGCCCGCGGAGTTCACGGACTGGAATCTCGTGCAAGAGCTGGCGAAGCAGGTTCCCGACGCGGCGCAAGCACGGGAACTTCTCGAGGCTGTCGACACGGCTTTCGGTTCCGCGCCGCGCGCCAATGTAGTCGCAACGCGCATCCTTCTGCTCGAGAAGGCGGATCGCTGGGAGGACGCCGAGGCCGAATCGAGCGTCGTTTTGTCCGACGATGGGGACGAGACTGCGCACCTCGGCCGCATTGGCCGCATACGTAACAATCGCGCCAACCGATTGTACGAGTCGGGCAAGTTCGGTGACGCCGCTGCCTGGTACGAGCGCGCCCTGGAGGCGATGCCGGAGGACGCCGTGATCTGGGGCAACCTCGCGGGTGCGTTGGAGCGGGATGCGAACCTCGAAGGGCGCCTGGAGCGGCTCGGCCGTGCCGTCGACGCGTTCCACCGCGCCATCACGTTAGGCGGCGACAACGTCGATGCGGGGTATGTCCGGCGACACGCGACGTTGGCGGTGAAGCACGGCGTGGCGACGCGATACGGCCTGCGTGCGCTGGATCGTCCCGCCACCAAGCCCGCGCTGGGTCTCGACGTCGGCTCCGACCTGCTGCCGGCGATCATCGTACCGAACACGACGGAGCTGTCCGCAGATTGTATGGCTGCCGTCGAACGCGTTAGAAAACGGCTCGAGAGCGAGAGCGGTATTCCCCTGCCAGGAGTCCGGTTTCGGGAGCTCGAATCGTCGTTCGACGAGGAAAGGTACGTGCTCAGGTTGAGTGGCCTCGCCATCATTCAAGGAAGCGTACCACACGACCGTGTGCTGCTGCTCGGTGCCGCTCCTCCGCCAGGCGCCCCGGCGGATCGCCCGCCGGCCAGTGACCCGCTGTCCGGTGAGCAGGGCTACTGGGTCACGCCGGCCGACGCGGCGCGCGTCGCGGAACCACACCGCGTGATCACGCCAATCGAGTACTCGCTGCTCGAGCTCGCGCATGCCTACCGTCGCAACGCCAGAACGGAGATCACGATCGACGATGTGGCCCGGATGATCAACACCGCCTCACTAAACGACGCGGCTGAATTGATCGGGAACACTCGCCTGCTCCATCGCCTTACGATGGTCGTTCGCTGCCTGCTGGCCGAGGGCGCGCCCGTGTTTGCACTCCGGGGGATTGCGGATGTCGTGAAGGAAGCGCCGAGCGATGCGCCGGCCACCACGCTGGTGGAGTCGGCTCGCATGGTTCAGGGAGTGCGCGAGCGGCTCGCCGGTAACGAGGTGGGGCGCGAGGTCCTCGAGCTGCCCCTTCGGTGGTCGAGGCTGGTTCGCGACTCCGTGTGGCATCACGACACTGAGCCGGCGCTGGCCATCGCCCCGGATGACTGTCAGGCGTTGCTTGCGGCCGTTCGCGAATTGTGGAGCAACGCTACGGGACCTGCCGTGCTGGTGACCGACGCCGACATTCGTCCCTTTGTCAGGTGGGTCGTGGAGCTCGAGTTTCCCGACCTCGCTGTCGTATCCCGGCAGGAATACCTGCGGGAGCGCCCTGCAACCCGGGAAGTCACCTCGTACGCTCCTCTCATGGAGTCGGTTCGGTGAGCGCGCCAGCTCGAGTGGAGCTGCGCCTGACGACTGTGGCCGGTCTCGATGACCCCGAGTGGGCGGCCGCCGCCAGGTCCGCGGCGCAGCGCGTCGTGGATGCTCTCTCGCTGCCGGTAGAACCGTCCGTCAGCCTTCAACCGCCAGCGGCTCCAGATAGCGAAGGCGCTCCGCCCTACGCGCTCGGCATTGGGAACAGACCCGCGCGGCTTGGATGGGGATCGCCCGCCGGCGCTGCTGGGATCGCAGCTGCCGAACTCGCTCCGCGCCTTGCCTACGACCTCGCGCGCAACGCCGAGCTATTCGTCACGGATGCGGTCGCCGAAGGAGTACGTGCGAGGTGGCGCGCACGCGCGCCAGAGCACGCGGCAGTCCAGCTCCCGGATCCCGACCTCGCGCGCTTGCTCGAGGGCTGCGTGCGCGCCGGCCGGCGCGTCGATCATGTGCTGGAAGCCGACCCCGGATCGGACGCACGCGACCCGCTCTGGTGGCGACTGCTGGAGGGCGCGCTCGACACATCACCATCGCTCCGACTCGTTGTTCCCGCCCGAACCGCCATCTGGGGCCCTCATGGTGATGCCGGCGATACGTTAGGCGACACGTTGTCGGACTACGTGTACGAGCAGACCGGAGTCGTTTTGCCGCCGCCCGACGTGCGCCTGGACGACGATGTCGAAGACGCCTGGATCATCGAGGTTTGCGATCTCTCAATGCGCATTCCTGCTCCGGTCGGTACCGACGCGTTCGTCGAGCAGGGGATCGCCGTGCTCCAACCCTGGCTGCATGCCTTCGTCACCCGAGAAACCACGCTCTATCGCCTGAACGGGGCCGCCGAGGAGCTGCCGCACCTGGTCCAGGCCGTACGTGCACGCTTCGGCGACGCGTTCATCACGCGATCGTTGCGCGCGCTCGTGGACGAAGGCGTGACGGTGAACGACCTGCGCACCATCCTCTGCGGGCTGGTCGAGATTCGGGAACCGACGAGCGCCGACGAGGCAACTTGCATCGTGTTCCATGCGCCGGCGGGAACTCCGCCGCCGAGCCTCGTGCTCCGCGATGGTCTGCTCGACCCGGAGGATGCGGCGGACTGCGTTAGGCGCTGGGCACGGCGTGCCGTCACCCAGCGCCGCTGGAACGCTGGCACGCTCAGCATCCGCCTCCTCACGCCTAACCTGGAATCGGTATTTCGTACGGGAACCATGCTGCCGGGTTCCGCCGACCACTACGCCTTTCTCGAGCTCGTTCGATCTGCGAACGAACCGAT
>DATKDD010000349.1:0-11640 GCA_035512875.1 Gemmatimonadaceae bacterium
CCCGCTGGGCGTGGTGACGCTCGATGAGAGATGGGCCAACGGGATCGGTGTCAGCGCCGGAGGAACCACCCAGCATGACATCACGCTGGCCAAGCGCAATCTGGAGTACGTCTACATCGATGGATTGTTCGTTCTCGATTCGGGACAGTCGACCACGCTGACGGCGCGGGTAGGGGACAGTTCGGGGGTGCAGCGCTCCAACCCTCAGGTCAGCTGGACGAGCAGCAACCCGGGAGTGGCGACGGTAGCGGGAAGCGGCAGCACGGCACTGCTGACTGGTGTCGGTTCCGGATTCTCCCAGATCACGGCCGCCAGCGGCAATCAGAGCGCCTCGGTCACCGTGTTCGTCTTCGGAGCGGACTCCTCTGGCGGCGGTGGCAGCGGCAGTGGAGGCGCGGTCGCGAATGTGACGCTCTCGCCGGCCAATGCGACGGTCGCCGTAGGCGACTCGCTGGGATTCTACGCGAACCTGACGAATGCGAACGGCGGCACATTGAGCAACCGTCCGGTGTCATGGGTGGTCACGGACTCGACCGTCACCTGGATAATCGGCAGCTTTGGACATTCGCTAATCCTACGCGCGGCGAAAGCCGGTGCGACGCAGGTCATTGCGACGAGCGAAGGGAAAGCGGATACGGCGAGTGTGGTAGTGACGCCGTAGTCGGGGGTCGCGGGTCGGGGGTCGGGGGTCGGGGAACTTCGAATTGAAAGTTCGAGTACGTCGCTGATCCAAATCCCTCGACGCTGCGACCCCCGACCCCCGACCCTCGACCCCCGCCCTCCACTACCTCCCTCGCCGCACGTCGCGGCACCGGATCTCCGCGCGCACCTGCACGCTGTCGCGGGTTACGCCTTCCACCGTGATAGTCGCCGATTCGCCCGTATCCACCACCCTCGCGGTGCCACTGCCGGCATTCTGGGTCTGGGGGCGCGTCTCGATCACGTAGTCGGTGCCCTGCATGAAGTTGCCAAGGACCATAGCGAAGTAGAACGTCCCGGTACCCTGCCTGGCACGCTCCTCACCGGGAATCATGACCTGCATGGAGCCCAGCCCCGAGGTAGCGGTATCATCGACGAACTGACTGCTCCACACATCCACACCATTGGCGCCCACCGAGCAGGTCTGCGAGCCGCTGGCCGCGGTATAGGTGCCGGCGTTAGGACCTCCGGTGAGCGTGACCATCATGGCGGTGGGCGCATCCATGGAGGCGAACGCTTCGACGCTGCTGCTATCGGGGCCGGCTACGACGGAATCGGCCGCCGGATCCGCATCGTCGCCGGTGCTGCAGGCGACGAGCGTGAACAGTGCGAACATCGACAGAGCGATACGACGATGGGACATTGCAGAGCTCCTGGAAATCAATGGTCGGCTGCTGAGCGGACATCGTGGACACCTCTCGCCCTTCGCACTTCGCACTTCGCACCTCGCACCTCGCCCTTCACCCCTAGCCCCCTAGCCCCTCATTCCACCGGCTTCCCCTTCGCCGGGTAGAACCGCCCTCCCGCGGACGCCATCGCCGTAAGTGCCTTGGCCGGTACGAAGCGCGGAGCAAACCTCTCGTGCAAGGCGTTCAGCCGCCTGACGACATTGGCTGCCCCCTCGGCATCCACCCACCGGAACGGGCCCCCGCAGAACGGCGGGAAGCCAAGGCCGAACACGGCGCCGATGTCGCCGTCACGAGGCGAGCGAAGTATCCCTTCATCCAGACAATGCGCCGCCTCGTTCACCATCGCCAGCACGCACCTCTCCACCGCTTCCGAGGGCGGCATGGTTCGGCGAGCGGTGCCTGACGGGAGAAGCGCGTATACCGAGGGATCGACCTTCTCCGACTTCTCCCCTTCCTCGTAGAGGTAAAATCCCGATCGACCCTTGCGCCCAGTGCGGCCCGACTTCACGACGCGCTCGAACGAATCGGCTGGCTTCATTCGATCGCCGAACGCCTCGGCGAGGATCGGCCCGATCTTGCTCCCCACATCTATCCCGACCTCATCCAACAGCTTGATCGGGCCGACGGGAAAGCCGAAATCCACAAGCGCCTTGTCCAGCGCCTCGATGTCCGCACCATCATCGACGAGCAACCCAGCCTCGTTCATATACGCTGACAGAATGCGGGTGGTATAGAACCCGGGACCATCGTTCACCACGATCACGTGCTTCCCGAGCTTCTTGCCGTACGCGACCGCCGTGACCGTCGCTTCCCTGCTCGTCCGCGGTGTGACGATCACCTCGAGCAGCGGCATTTTGTGAACCGGCGAGAAGAAGTGCATGCCGAGCACTCGCTCCGGCCGCCGGGCCGCATCGGCGATCCTGCCTATCGGGATCGAACTGGTGTTTGATGCGTAAACCGATTCGTCAGGCAGCTGTGGCTCCAGTTCCTTCAACACGGTGTGCTTGAGTTGCAGATCCTCGAACACCGCCTCGACCACCAGATCCACACTAGCGAATCCAGAATAGTCTACCGTGCCGCCAACCAGCGACATGTAATCAGCGTACTGCTGGCGGGTGATCTGCCGCTTCTTCAGACGCTCGCGCAATACTTCGCTCACCGCCTTGATCCCACGTCCAACGCGGTCGGGCGCAGCATCCTTGAGCCTCACGAGTGTGCCCTGCTGCACGGCAATGCTGGCGATGCCGCTTCCCATGAACCCCGCTCCTAGAATACCGAGACGGTCGATCGGCGCCGGCTTGGGCGCCGGCGGGTCGACGCCCGGATCCTTCTTGAGCGACGTGGTGGCGAAGAAGAGAAAGATCAGCTCGTGCGATTCCTTCGTTGCCGCCATCTCTCCGAACAACCGCGCTTCGGCGCCAAAACCGCGCTCCCGCCCATGCTCATATCCCGTTTTGACCGACTCGATCGCCGCAAGTGGCGCCGGATATTTGCCATGGGTCTTGGCCAGAGTGCTCTCGCGCGCCTTGCGAAACACCAGCGCTCGCCCGATCGGGTTGCTCTCGAGCGCCAGATCGGCGGCGTTGTGATCGCTGCGCCCCTTAGATCGCTTGAGAAAACCGCTGCCCAACGAACGCGCCCGATCGATCGCCACATCGCGGAGTATCGCCGGATGCACCAGCTCGTCGATCAGACCGATCTTGAGCGCCTTCTTCGCGCGGACGTTGCGGCCGGTGAGCATCATGTCGAGCGCATTGCGAATGCCGACGGTGCGCGGGAGCCGTTGAGTTCCGCCGCCGCCGGGTATCAGCCCGAGCATTACCTCCGGTAATGCAAGCACCGTTTTCGGGTGATCCGTCGCGATTCGATAGTGCGCCGCCAGGGCTGCCTCCAGTCCCCCGCCCAGGCACGGCCCGTGGATGGCAAAGACTACCGGCGTTCGCATCGCCTCCAACCCATCGAGCATTATCTGCCCCTCGCGGGACATCGCCTCGGCGTCCTTCGCCGTCTCCACCGCCAGGAACTCCTCGATGTCCGCGCCGGCAATGAACATGTCCGGCTTTCCGCTGATGAGCACTACCGCCTGAACCTCCGAATCCGCCTCCAACCGGGCCAGCGTCTGCTCGAACTCCGCCTTCACGGCGGCGTTGAACTTGTTCACCGGCTCGTCAGGCAGGTCAAAGGTGACGATGGCGACTCCGTCATCTGTGCGATGCTCCGCGAGCGCTGACGCCTTCACCGAAAGGGTCGCCGTCATGATGCCGCCTCCACCACCATCGCGAACCCAAGCCCGCCCGCCGCGCACACGGTGATCAGGCCGAATTGGCCGCCCCGCCGCTTGAGCTCGTGGGCCATCGTCGTCGTGATTCGCGCGCCGGTCGCGCCGAACGGATGTCCGATCGCGATCGACCCGCCCATCACATTGAGCTTGTCACGATCAACGGTCCCCACCGGTTTGTTGAATCCCGCGCGAGTGGCCCATTGCTCACTCTCGAAGCCCCGAAGATTGCTCAGAACCTGGGCCGCGAACGCCTCGTGCATCTCGACGAGATCCATGTCGCCCAGCGTCAGACCCGCCCGCTTGAGCGCGACAGGTGCCGCGAGAACGGGCGCCTGCAGAAGCTGCTCTCCCGGATCGAGCGCCGCGTAGGCATACGAGCGGATATAGGCCAACGGCTCGTAGCCCAACGCCCGTGCCTTCTCCTCGCTCATGAGCAGAACGGCCGCCGCCCCGTCGGTCAACGGCGATGAGTTGCCTGCCGTGACTGACCCGTAGCGCTTGTCGAACACTGGCCTGAGCGCCGCGAGCTGCTCGAGCGTGGAATCGGTGCGGATCCCATTGTCGCTCGCCGCCCATTGCGTGTAGTCAGGCGGCGGATAGACTGTCATGATCTCTGCCGTCAGGCGTCCATCGGCCGTCCCGGCCGCGGCGCCCCGGTGCGACCGCAAGGCAAAGGCATCCTGCTCCTCGCGCGGAATGCGATTGATCTTGGCCATCTTTTCGGCGCTCTGCCCCATCGTCTCACCTGTGGTCGGCTCGGCGATGGCTGGCGTAATCGGAATAAGATCGTTCGGCCTGATCTTTGAGAGAGCTCCTAGCCGGGCCGGGATCGACTTGGCCTTGGAGGCCGCCACGAGGGCGTCCGACATGCCGCGCGAATGGAGGATAGGTATATTCGACAGCGATTCCGCACCCCCGGCTATGGCAGCGCCGGCGTGCCCGAGGGCGATCTGATCCGCGGCGTCGGTAATCGCCTGGTTGGCCGAGGCGCAGGCGCGGCTGACCGTTACGGCCGGGATCCCCTTGGGCAGCATGGGGAGCAGCGAAACTTCGCGGGCGATGTTGGGGGCCACCACAGACGGGACGACCGTGCCGAAGACGAGCGTATCGATCGCGCCGGCCTCGAGGTTCGTTCGTTGCACGAGCTCGGCAACGCACAACCGGCCAAGCTCAATGGCCGAAAATCTTTTGAGGACCGTCCCCGATTTGGCGAACGGGGTTCGCACGCCGGCGATGATCGCCACGCGGGTTCCGTTTCCGTAGCTCATGGGGGGAAGTTAGAGATGATAGTCGCGCGGTGCGAGGTCGTGGCGAAAAACGCGCCCGAGTTACCGGAGAGCTAGAGTGCGCCAAACCCCCACCGGCGCCATGCCTCCGAATCTCGCGCGCGCCAAGGCATTCGCCACGCTCGCGCGCGAGACTTTCGACCTGCTGATCATCGGCGGCGGAATCACCGGGTGCGGGATCGCACGGGATGCCGCGATGCGTGGCTGGCGAGTGGCCTTGCTGGAGAAGGATGACTTTGCCAGCGGCACGTCGAGCCGCTCGTCGCGACTGGTGCATGGTGGCATACGGTACCTCGAGCACGGCCATTTCGGATTGGTATTCGAGGCCAGCCGCGAGCGCCGCACGCTCGCGCGCATTGCCCCACATCTCGTCAGGCCGCAGGGGTTTCTCTGGCCGGTCTACGAAGGCGCGCGCGTTTCCGCCTGGAAGCTGCGCGCGGCGCTGGCGCTGTACGACTTTCTTTCGCTGTTCAAGAACCTGGGCCGCACGCGATGGCTGGGTGCCGACGAGATTGGAGATCGGGAGCCGGAGCTGCGGCAACACGGACTGGAGGCAGGAGCAGTCTATTTCGACGCGACCACCGATGACAGCCGGTTGACGGTCGTCAATGCGCGGGCCGCGGTGGACCATGGCGCAACGCTCCTCAATCACGCGAGCGTGACGGCACTCGGTGCCGACGGCACCACCCGCACGGTTACCGTGGTCGATCAGGAAACCGGTACGCACGTGGTGACTCACGCGCGGGTTGTGGTGAATGCGGCTGGTCCGTGGTCCGATTCGGTGACGCAACTCGCCGTGCCGACGATGGTCAATCACACGGTCCGGCCGTCGAAGGGTTCGCACATTCTCGTGCCCCGCGAGCGAATCGGAAACCGCGGCGCGATCACGATCACATCGCCCATCGACGGACGGGTCATGTTCGTGATGCCGGCGGGCCCGACCGGTACGGAGTTCGCCATCATCGGAACCACCGAGACGGAGTACGAGGGCCCGCCTGACGAGGTTCGCGCCACCACGTCGGACATAGAGTACATCCTGCGCACCGCCAATGCGCTCTTTCCAGCGGCGCGGCTCGGAATCCGCGACGTGATCAGCGCGTGGGCGGGCATCCGCCCACTGGTGCCGAGCGGCCAGAAGGAAACCGGCAAGGTCTCGCGGGAGCACAGTATCACCATGGTCGCGCCGGGCGTGATCGCCGTGCGTGGCGGCAAGCTCACCACCTATCGCGACATGGCGTCGCAGGCCGTGCACCTCGCCGCGCGTCAGATCGGGCGCCGCGGCGAGCGCCGTGCGCGAACCGACCTCTCACCTCTGCCGGGAGGTGCGTTGGCCAATGAGCTGGAGACGGAGATCAACGTCGCCGCTCGCGAGACCGGCGAATCACGGCTTGCCGAGCATCTCGTGCGCGCCTACGGCGCAGAATGGCGCGATGTCTGGATGCTCGCGACCTCCAACCCGTGCCTTCGGGAACAGGTGCAGGAGGGGCTGCCCTATCTCATGGCCGAGGTGCAATTTGCCGTCGAGCGCGAAATGGCCAGATCGTTATGCGATGTACTCGTCAGGCGGATGCACATCGCGTTCGAGACGGAGGACCACGGAGTGCATGCAGCCGAACGGGTGCTTCCGGTCATGGGCGACGTTCTGGCGTGGTCGAATGAGCGGCGTGATGCCGAGTTGGAGCTCTGGCACGCGGAGATGGGCGAACTCTTCGGAATCGAGATCGGCGCACTGAACGGCAATTCGGGCGCCTCGCTGCTTGACGGAGTACCCTCCGAAGGTTAGCCTGATTTACTGCCGATCATCGGCGGAACCCGACAATCGATTCGCACCAGCCGAGCGCGCCCTTAACCAGCGCGGCGGGGGACCCAGGCACCACGGGGTGCATCCGGCAGCGCCGGAGGGAGACTTCCTGCTCCCAACCCGTCAGCTAACCCCGCAGGCGATACACGGAAGGGTGGTAGGATGAGGGGTACTCTCGCCTACCGAGCCGGGCCAGCATCGGCCGGGCTCGGTTCATTGTATCCGGGAGATGGCTGCGCGAGCACTGACCGCGCCGCGGCCGCATGCTCCCTGATCAGCGCTCCGCTCGCGTACCACGCGCGCAGTCTCCACGACTCGCCGGTCCTAACGGGATCGGTGGAATTCCCTGCCGGTGAATCTCTCAGTGAAGGAGGATGACCATGGACATCCATCGGCCTTCCACCCCTGCGCTCACCACGACGCAGGAAATGAGCATTCGCTCAGCGGAGATTCCGCAATCCGTTCACCGCTTTTCCGAGCGGCTGCGACACATGCCGTTGGGCGTATGGGCTGAGCTCGCCGAGCGAGTCAATGTGCATCTTGCGGATGCGCACGGGTCCAGGGAACAGAGCGCCACCGCGGCGGCGCGCGCTCGGCTGCGCGAGGTTGCCGACGAAATGCCGGGAGCGGTCGTGCGCGTTCGCGGCCGAGTGCTCGAGCTCATCTCCTGCGCCGAAGGATTTCTGCGCCCCGAGGTACTGGGCCGAATGAAGAAGGTGGCGCTCACCGCCGCGATCGCGCTTGCCGTGCGACCACACCTCGCGCGCGAAGAGTTCGACCGGCTGTATGCGCCATTTGCCTCGGCTATTCCCGTAGACGAATTGGCCGCAGCGAGCCCTGCAGCGGGCGACGGGGAGAGCAGCGCTTTCAGCTGATTGGCGGTCGAAACCGCCCATCGACGGGGCGGTAGAGCGCGCGGACAGTAACCGTCGGCAGTGCCTCCCTTGCAGAGGAGGGGCTTGCACACACATGATGTAGGGCACGGCAAGCACCGTAGCTGAAGGCCCACTCCTCATCAATTTCCTGTGGCGGCCGAGCCCAGGCTCACTGATCGCGCGCTTACGACCCTCTCGCTGGCGGCGCTTGCCGGCGGGCTCATGCTCGGCGCGATTGGGCAGCGCCTGGGGCATCCCTGGTTCGCGTCAGTCGGCGAGCTCCTCGCCCCGCTGGGCGAGCTGTGGGTCTCTGCTCTTCAGATGGTGGCGCTGCCACTGGTGATCGCACATGTAGCAGCCTCCATTGCCTCGATCCGGCACGCCGGAGGCATCGGAGGCATGGGTGTACGAGCTGTGCTCTTCTTCGTTGCGGCACTCGTCGTCGGCGGCCTGTTCACGCTGCTTGCAGCTCCGCCATTGATAGCGCTCTACCCGCCTGATCCGGCCAATGCGGCGCTGGTGCGCGCCTCGGCTGGGATCCCCGACGTGGCGCGAGTGGCGTCCGAGGTCCCGACCGCAACCTTCAGTGACTGGTTGGGGGGGCTGCTTCCCCGCAACCTGTTCGAGGCCGCAGCGGGCGGAGAAGTGCTCGGGCTGCTCCTGTTCGCGATGCTGTTCGGCCTGGCCGTGCGACAGCTGCCAGACGAACAGCGCGTTCCAATGGTGGCGGGGCTGCAGGGCGCCGCGGGGGCACTGCTGCAGATCGTTCGCTGGCTGATTCTGGCCACACCAATCGGCGTACTGGCGTTGACCTATGGCCTGGCGCTCGAGACCGGAGTGGGTGCGACCGGGCTGCTGGCCGCGTTCGTCGTAATCGTGTCGGGGCTCATGCTCGTGTTCACGGCGCTGATCTATCCGGCGACGGCATTGTTGGGCCGCATCAGCATTTCCGACTTCGCGCGCGCGGCGGCCCCCGCGCAGCTGGTGGCCGTGAGCACACGGTCGTCGATCGCCTCCCTGCCGGCAATGATCGAGGGGGCGACCCGCCTCCGGCTGCCCGCGATCTCGACGAGCTTCGTCCTGCCGCTCGCCGTTGCGCTGTTCAAGCCTAACCGCACGATCTCGAGCACGGTGAAGCTGTTGTTCGTCGCGCATGCGTTCGGGGTCTCTCTCGATTTCTGGACGATCGCCACTTTCATGGTAACGGTGATACTGCTCAGCTTCAGCTCTGTGGGCGTCGCCGGCGGGGGATCCTCGTTCAAGACGCTGCCCGCCTACCTGGCTGCCGGGTTGCCGATCGAGGGAGTGGTGATCATGGAAGTCGTGGAGACGATCCCGGACATTTTCAAGACGGTGCTGAACGTCACGGGCGATATGAGCGTCGCGACGATTCTCTCGGCGGGCATCGGTCAGTCTGTCCCGATCGTGACCGGCGTGCCGGTGACGGAGACCACCGCATGAGGGCGATGCTCGCGCTGCCGCTCGAGCTCGTCAGGCATGAACCGAAGCTGCTGGCGCGCTTCACGCTCGCTTCGATCGGCCGGGCCGCTCTGGCCGCCGCGACCATACTGCTCATCCGCGAATTTCTCTCCGGCGTGTTGGGGCAATCGGGGGGACTGGCCGGAGGCGTGGCGGACCGGTTTGGCCCGGAAGGGGCACTCTGGGCAGTCGCGGCTCTGCTGCTGCTGGCGCACCTGGGTGCGACGCTGCTCACCTACGACACGCGCGTTTCGCAGCAGCGCATTGTGAAGGTCGTGGAGCTGGGCACGATGGATCGTCTCATTCGCCATCTGCTGTCGCTGTCAGTGAGCTTCTTCGACGAGCGTACGCATGGCGATCTGATTCAAACCGTGCGGCAGGACGTGTCCCACCTGCGCACGTCGGCGATGGCGGCGGCGACGATCGTCCTGGAATCGATCCAGGCATTGTTTCTCATTGCCGTTGCGATCGTACTGAGTCCCTCGCTCGCCGTCTGGGCGTTCGTACTCGTGCCGCTCTCGGCGCTGCCCATCTACATCATTGCCCGCCGGACACTCGCCTCGGCGTTCGGCGTTCGCCGCAAGGGCGTGATGTTGTTCGACGTACTGCTGCAACTGCTGCGAGGGATGCGCATCATCAAGATCTATCAGGGAGAGGAGGTCGAAGCGGACCGCACCGTCGAGCGCGCTCGTCATTACTTCGATGAGTTGATCGCCATGGAGCGCGTGCGCGCGATGGCGCGCGTAGTACTCGAGTCGTTGGGAGGGCTGAGCCTTGTAATCGTGATCATCGTCGGCGGCTGGAAGGTGCTGGACGGGAGCCTTGGATGGCCCGCGCTGCTGGCGTTTCTCATGGCCGTGCGCGCCTCGCAAGGTCCGTTGAACAACGTGAACACGAGTTACATGGAAATTCAGCGACACGGCGCGAGTGTCGCGCACATCTCGGCACTGCTCGCTGAGCGCCCGGCGGTGGTCGATCATCCGCAGGCTCGTCCCGTGCCTCGCCCGCCGGCGCGGCTCTCCGTACACGACCTGTCGTTCGCCCGGCGCGGCGTTCACGTGCTGCACGGGATATCGTTCGAAGTGCGGGCGGGCGAGACGTTAGGTGTGGTCGGTCCGTCGGGCGCGGGCAAGTCGACGTTGCTCGACCTTCTCGCGCGGTTCAGCGATCCCACCGGCGGCTGCGTTCGGCTGGATGGCACGGACCTGCGGGAGGTGAGCCTGCGAGAACTGTACTGTGCGATCGCCATCGTCACACAGGATCCCTTTCTCTTCTCGGCAACGATCCTCGAGAACATCCGCGTCGGCCGGCCCGACGCGACGGACCGCGAGGTGGAGGCGGCGGCGAGCACGGCCGAGATTCACGGGGACATTCTGGCGATGCCGGACGGCTATCTGACGCTGGTCGGACAGGGAGGACGTTCGCTCTCCCGCGGAGAAGCGCAGCGCGTGAACATTGCGCGAGCCGTCCTGAAGAACGCGCCGATTCTGCTGCTCGACGAAGCGACGTCGAGCCTCGACTCTCATGCGGAGCTGCGCGTGCAGCGAGCGATCGACCGCCTGGTGGCCGGCCGGCTGGTGATCACCGTCGCCCACCGCCTATCTACCCTGCGTAATGCAGATCGCATACTGGTGCTGAGCGAAGGACGAGCGGTGGGGCTGGGTACCCACGCGGAACTGCTCACTCGATGCGAGGCGTACCGCAAACTCTGGGAAGCGCAGAACGACGTGCCATCGGCCGTGCCGCTGCCGCGGCGCCATGCGGAGGCGTCATGATCCACTTCGTGGTTCCCGAATCACAGGCCTTCAGCATTCGCGACTACCTGGCGTCATGGGGTGAAGCGCTCGCCGGCCGCATGCAGGTCATGCACTACCAGGACTTGCCGAATCTGACGGCTGCCGGCCAGGGCACCTGGGTGTTCGCCGCCCTCGATCAGCTCGGACCGGCCATGCGCGAGCTCACCGCGAGCATCCACAGGCAGCTCGCCGAGAGCGGCGTGCGCCTGCTCAACGATCCCTCGGCGACGCTCGTTCGATTTCCGCTTTTGCAGGCCTTGCACCAGCGCGGGCTCAATGACTTTCGAGCAATTCGAGCCACCGATCCGATGGGCGAACTGCGGTATCCGGTCTTCCTTCGCGATGAACGCTCGCACGGTGGACCACTCTCTCCATTGCTCGAATCGCCGGAGGACATAAGGCGCGAGATTGGGCGGGCCTTGATGCACGGTCGTCGCATGCGCGACCTGATCCTGATCGAGTACTGCGACACGGCGGACGTCGATGGCTACTACCACAAGTACAGCTCATTCGTGGTCGGATCCGCCGTTATCCCGCGCAGCGTCGCGTACGGCCACCGATGGATGCTCAAGCACCATGGCACAGAATACTCCCGTGCCATGGTGGAAGAGGAACGTGAATACGTGATCGGCAATCCGCACGAGCGGGAGCTCGCGGAGATCTTCGCCCTTGCGCGGGTCGAATACGGACGCATCGACTACGCGGTGAAGGAAGGTCGGATCCGCACGTGGGAG
>DATKDD010000350.1:0-9153 GCA_035512875.1 Gemmatimonadaceae bacterium
GCACGGTTCAACAGTACGACGGCAGCGTGTGGCGCACTGTCTCACTCGCCGGTTGGCAGCCGTGCCGCGACATCGATGGAGCCATCGGCCCGGCAGCCGTGGCCACCACCGGAAGTGCGTATGCCTATCAATGGACCGGTAGCAACTGGCAGCGCAGTGCCACCGGCGGTGCCACATCGGGAGGCATATGGGTGCATGCGAGCGGCATCGCCTTGGCACCGGGTCCCGCGGGCACCATCCTTCGCCACGATGGAGCAGTCTGGACCTCGTTGAGCACCGGTACCACCGCGCAACTTCGCACCGTGTGGGGTGCGTCGACGACCGACGTTTGGGCGGCGGGCGATGGGGGCTCGCTACTTCATTACGATGGCGCCACATGGTCTCCGGTCTCCAGTGGCACTACGGGCACGATCCGGCGCCTGTGGGGCAGCGGTTCGAGCGAGGTATTCGCGGTGGTGGGCGATACCTCGTCGGGCGGCGCTCTGCTGCATTACGACGGTTCGCAGTGGCGCACCGTTCACACTACGACCACACCGCTGCTGGCGGTCAGCGGGCGCACGGCAACCGACGTGTTCGCCGTGGGAACGAGCGGATTGATTCTCCGCTTCGATGGGACGGAATGGAACGTGGAGGTCAGCGGCATCACCGAGACACTCCTGGATGTCTGGGCGAGTCCGGAAGGCGAGGTGCTGGCCGTCGGAGCGCGGGGCCTGATCCTGCGAGGGCGCCGCTGATCCCACGGGATGTGCCGGGAGGAATGGTAGCTCGAGACGCATGGTTTGCGTCCGGCCTCGATGCGAGGCAGCATTCCGCCATGAATCTCGCTATCCATCGGGCTTTTGCGCCTTCACGTAGCGCCTGTTGCCAGCTGCTCGGCTTCGCCGCCCGGTTCGGCAGTCCATTCGATGAAGGGATGCCGAGTGGTGCAGCACTTGCTCAGGCACCACCGTCGTGACCTCAACTTCCACGCTCTCCCGCTGGCTCGCCGCGCCACCGCGCCACCGCGACGAGCTCCTCGTGGGCCCGATCAGCGGCGAGCTGCTTGGCCCCGAGCATCTAGTCGAACGAGCGCGCGCTCTCGCTGGCCGCCAACGTCATGTGCCGCGTCCTGCCCACCGCGGCAAGACACCGTTGCTCGCGCGACTTCGGCAAAGCCTCTCCATTCTCGATGAGTCGTACGAGCGCCTCACGGATGCCGCCCGTCGCGAAGTGGACGTCGCGCCTGCCGGCGAGTGGCTGCTCGACAACTACCACGTAATCCAGGAACACATCCGTGAAGTGCGGAACAGCCTTCCGCGCGATTACTACCGGGAGCTTCCCGAGCTGGCGTCGGGTCCCCTGGCCGGATATCCGCGCGTATACGAGTTGGCGATTACGCTCATCTCGCATACCGAGGGACGCATCGATCTGGAGAACGTGCAACTGTTCGTAGGCGCGTTCCAGGAGGTCGCGCCGCTTTCGCTCGGCGAGCTGTGGGCCATTCCAGCGATGTTGCGCCTCGGCCTGATCGAGAATGTTCGGCGCATGTCACTGCGCACGGTGCAACGACTGCACGAGGTGGAGCTGGCGGATGGATGGGCGATGCGGATCGAGTCCGCTCGCGATGCCGGCGATCGTTCCCTGTCCGCCGCCCTCGAGGAGTTCGTTGCCAACCCGCCGAACCTGACGCCGATTTTCGTTTCGCGGTTCCTGCAGCGATTGCGCCAACTGCCCAAGACGTTGGAACCGCTCGTGTGGCTCACCGAGTGGATCGCCGAGGATGGGGTGAGCGCCGATCAGGCAGCGGTGCGCTCGGCCGAGCGACTGGCCATCACGCAGGTCATCATGGCCAACAACATTACCAGCCTGCGTGCCATGTCGCGCATGGATTGGCGGTTGTTCGTCGAGTCGCAGAGTCATGTCGATGCGGTGCTTCGTGAAGACCCAACGGGGCATTACGCGAGAATGGTGTTTTCCACGCGGGACCAGTACCGGCACGTGGTCGAACGTCTCGCCAAGCGCACGAACACGCGTGAGGACGTCGTCGCCCGGCGTGCCATCGATCTGGCGCGCGCGCAGTCGCCGAACGGACCCAACCCCGAGCGTCGTCGGCACGTGGGCTACTTCCTGGTGGACGGTGGACTCGCCGAGCTGGAACGATCGGTCGGATACCGCGCGTCGCCCACCGAGGCGCTGCACCGCTGGGCACTGCTGCATCCGAACGTCGTGTTCGTCGGTGGAATCACTCTTGTAACGCTCGCGGCGCTCGCCGCGGTGATCTGGCTCTCGGGAGCTGATCGCGCCTGGGTGCGACTCGCCATTCTCCTGCTGGCATTCCTGCCGGCGGTCGATATCGCGGTGAGTGTGGTCAACATGCTCGTCACCGCGATACTGCCGCCTCGCGTGCTCCCCAAGCTCGATCTCGACGAATCCGTCGGAATTCCTCCTGAACTGCGAACCGCCGTGGTGGTACCCACGCTGCTGCCCACCGTGCAGTCGGTGCACGAGGCGCTCGAGCATCTCGAGGTGCAGTTCCTGGCAAATCGTCAGGCGAACCTGCATTTCGCGCTCCTCACCGATTTCACCGACGCGCCAACCGAGACGACCGCGCTCGACGAGGAGATCGTCACCGCGGCCGCACAAGGCATCGCCGCGCTGAATGAGCGATACGCGCCCCAGCAGCCCAATGCGTTCTATCTCTTTCACCGCCCGCGGCGCTGGAACCCGAAGCAGGCCGTGTGGATGGGATGGGAGCGCAAACGCGGCAAGCTCGCCGACTTCAACCACTTTGCGCGCGGGGAAGCGTCCGATGCCTTCTCGCACGTTGTCGGCGACGTAGAGTCGATCCGAAAGATCCGGTTCGTGATTACCCTGGATGCCGACACGGTGCTTCCGCCTGACGCGGCGTTGCTGCTGATCGGCACGCTCGCCCATCCCCTCAATCGAGCCGTTCATGACGACGCGGTCGGGCGCGTGGTGGCCGGGTACGGTATTCTGCAGCCGCGGGTGGGTGTGTCGCTGGGAAGCGCTCATCGGTCGCGTTTCGCTTCCATCCAATCGGGTCACCCCGGAGTCGATCCCTACACGACCGCCGTTTCCGACGTTTACCAGGACCTGTTCGGCGAAGGAAGCTTTACGGGAAAAGGCATCTACGATCTCGATGCATTCGAGCGAGCAACGAACGGCCGATTTCCCGAGAACACCCTGCTATCGCACGACTTGATCGAAGGGAACTACGCGCGCGCGGGCCTCGTCACCGACATCACGCTGTACGACGACTACCCCGCAACCTATCAATCGTACTCACGGCGCAAGCATCGGTGGATCCGTGGAGACTGGCAGCTGCTCCGTTGGCTCACCGACTGGGTCCCCGGCCCTCAGGGGCTGGAGCCGAACCGGCTCTCGCTCCTCTCACGCTGGAAGCTGCTCGACAATCTGCGCCGCAGTCTGACGGAACCGTCACAGCTCGCCTTCTTCATTCTCGGCTGGGCACTGCTGCCCGTCTCTCCGATCCGTTGGACGCTGCTCGGCCTCGGCTCCCTGGCCGCACCGTGGATAGTCGCGCTCGTAATGGCGGCATTGCGCCCCCCGCTCGACAAATCGTGGCGTGCATACTATGCGGGTGTCGCACGGGATGCGGTCACCAGCGCAAAGCAGGTTGCGCTCGTCATACTTTTCCTGCCGCATCAGGCGTGGCTCTCGCTCGATGCGATTGGCCGCACCCTCTGGCGGCTGAGGGTTTCGGGTCGTTCGCTGCTCGAATGGCAAGCCGCGTCGCAGGTAGAACGAACGGCTGCCACCTCCGGTGGCGCGCTTTGGCGGGCGATGCTGCCATCGGTAGTGACTGTCGCCGTACTCGTAGCGGCGGCGGTCGCCTGGCGCCTGACTATGCTGAGCGACGTTTCCCCTTGGTTGATCGCCCTCGCCGTCGTGCCGCTCGCGTTGGTCTGGGTGAGCGCGCCCACGGTCGCCCACGTGTTGAGCGCTCCGGCAATCTCCGTGGAGCGCCGGCTGTCGGGCGAGGACCGGGCCGACGCGCTACGGTACGCGCTCTTCCACTGGCGCTATTTCGAGCGCTTCGTCTCGGAGCAAACGCAGTGGCTGGCACCGGACAACTTTCAGGATGACCCGGCGCCGGTCATCACCATGCGCACGTCACCGACGAACATTGGCTTGCAGCTGCTGGCCACGGTGAGCGCGTATGACCTGGGCTTTCTCTCCGCGCGCCGCGCTGTTCAATACCTCACCAATGTGTTTCGCTCGCTCGAGCGGATGCGGCGCTTCAGGGGACACTTCTACAACTGGTACGACCTGCATGATCTGCGGGTGCTCGATCCCGCGTACATATCCACCGTGGACAGCGGCAATCTGGCGGGGCACCTGCTCGCGGTTCGTCAGGCGTGTCTCGGCATGATCGAAGACCGGGTCTTCGACAGGCGAACCTGGCACGCACTGGATATCGCGCTCGGCCTCTCTTCGGAACGTTTGCACGACATTGCTTCTTCGGGAGAAGCGGGCACGCCCGAATCATGGCGTGCCGTGCGCGATGCGGCGACCGTGGTCGCAGCCATCCGGCGAACGGTCAGTACCCCCGCCGCGCAGACCGTGCCTGTTGCGGCTCTACAGCAGGTCGGCGCGCGGCTGGCGACGGTCCAGGAGAGCATTCACGGTGCCGGGTTGCCGGAGAGTGCCGCTGCGAGCGCGTTGGAGTGGGTCGACTGGAGCGCCCGGCTGATCACGGAACATAGAGACCGTGTCGCTACCCTTCCGACGACCACGATCGAAGGAAGAGACGGCGAGCAGATCACCGAGTTCCCCTCGCACCGCGACCTCGCCGGCGACGACCCCGAAGCGGAAAGGCTCATCGCTCAACTGGAGGCGATCGCCGCCCGTGCGTATGACCTCGTCATGGAGATGGATTTTGCCTTTCTCTTCGACCCGCGCCGCCGTTTGTTCGCCATCGGCTTCCAGCAATCGACGCACAGTCTGGACGTGTCGGACTACGATCTGCTCGCCTCCGAAGCGCGCCTGGCGAGTTTCATTGCCATCGCCAAGGACGATGTGCCGGTGGAGCACTGGCACCGTCTGGGCCGAACGCTCACCCACGCCGGAGGAGAGACGGCCCTCGTCTCGTGGAGCGGGAGCATGTTCGAGTATCTCATGCCTCTCCTCGTTATGCAGACCTTTCCTTTCACGCTGCTCGATCAGACCTATGGCAGCGCTGTTCGGCGGCAGATCTCCTATGGCGCCGAGCGCGGCGTGCCTTGGGGAGCGAGTGAGAGCGCATACAATCTGCGGGATCGGCATCTCATCTATCAGTACCGTGCCTTTGGCGTACCCGATCTGGCGCTCAAGCGCGGCCTCGGGCGCGATCTGGTCATTGCCCCCTATGCGTCGGCGCTGGCAGCAATGGTCGATGCCGAGCGGGCATTGCGAAATCTTCGCACGTTCGAGGGAATGGGGTTGCTCGGCCCGTTCGGATTCCGCGATGCGGTAGACTACACCAGGCCCGAGCCGAACCGGCCGTACGCCGTAGTACACAACTACATGGCGCATCACATCGGAATGTCGCTGGTGGCGCTGACCAACGTTCTGGCAGGGCGTCAGTGGCAACGGCGCTTTCACGCCGATCCGATGGTGCGTGCGACGGAACTGCTGTTGCACGAGCGCATCCCGAGACGGCTGGTGATGCAGGAGGCGCAGGAATCGAGCGCGAAGGATTCGCTTCCCGACCCCGAGCTCGAGCGTCCCGCGGTGCGCGAAGCGCAGACCCCCGATCTGCCGCAACCGCAGGTCGCGCTGCTCGGACGACTGCCTTACACGATCATGGTCACCAGCGGAGGCGGCGGCTACAGTCGTTATGAGAAGCTCGCGGTCACGCGGTGGCGCGCCGATGGCACGGCCGATTCCACCGGACAGTTCTGCTACGTGAAGGACCTTGACACCGGGCGAGCCTGGTCGGTCGCACACCAGCCGGTAGGAGCGGAGGCCGACTGGTATCGCGTGCAGCTGGCGACTGACCGTGTGACCTTCCATCGCGCCGATGGCGACATCGAGACGCGGACGGAGATTGCCGCCGTTCCTGAAGATTCGGCCGAAGTGCGTCGGGTAATCGTCACCAACAACGGATCGAAACGGAGAGAGATCGAACTCACCAGCTACGGAGAGATCGTGCTGGCTCCACCGGAAGACGACCGCGTCCATCCCACGTTCGGCAATCTCTTTGTCGAGACGGAGTGGCACGACTGGTGTACGGCACTCACCGCGACTCGGCGTCCGCGGTCGGAATCGGAACGTTCGCTATGGTGCGTGCACGTAGTGGCCACGGGCCCCGAACGCACCGCGCCGAGCACCTTCGACTCTGATCGCAGCCGCTTCCTGGGGAGAGGGCGGACCACCCGCTACCCGATCGCGCTCGAAAACGACGGTCCGTTGACAGGTTCATCCGGTGCCGTACTCGATCCGATCTTCGCAATCCGCGCACGCGTGTCGGTAGAACCCGGCCGATCGGCGACGGTCGCGTTCACCACTCTCGTCACGGAAGATCGACAAAGGGCGTTCGAGCTCGCCGGGCGATACCACGACCTCCACGCCGCTCAACGAGCGCTCGACCTCGCATGGACGTCGGCGCAGGTGGAGCTGCGGGAGCTCGCGACCACGCCTATCGATGCTGCCATCTTTCAAGACCTCGCGGGTCACCTGCTGTATCCGCACCCGGGTATCCGGGCGCCAGCCGCCGAGCTTCTGGCCAATCGCGCGCCGCAGCCCCTCTTGTGGGCACAGGGTCTCTCCGGCGACTGGCCGATCGTGCTCGCGGTCATCGATTCATCGGATGGGCTGCCCACCCTGCGGCACCTCCTCGCGGCACACCGCTACTGGCAGCGTCGCGGCATGACGGTCGACCTGGTGATCCTCGACGCGCGCGCCGAAGGCTACATGCTGGAGCTGAGCGAGCGGATCACGCAGGCACTAACCGCCGCAGGGTCGTCAGGCATGGCCGATGTGCCGGGCGGTGTGTTCGTGCGCCGCGCTGAGCTGCTGAACGCCGAGGAGTTGCGCATGCTCCGCGCGTTGGCCCGTGTGCACGTCCACTGCGACGGACGCTCGCTGGGACGGTTGCTCGTCGCCATGGCGCCGGACAGCGGCGAAGGCGTAGAGCCGGACGAGAGTGGCGTGATTGAATTGCGAATGTCCGGCCGCATTACGCCGCCAAACACGAGGTCGCTCGGCCGCACGCTTGGCAAGGCGGCACGCGGGGCTGCGCGGCTGGGGCTGCGCGCTGCCGGCAAACCCGATACCCACCGGCACCACACCACTCCTGCGGTGCCGGATCGCGGGTTGCTGTTCGATTCCGGCTACGGCGGTCTGGCCGACGACGGCGCCTACGAGATTCGCGTTCGTGGAGATCGTGTTCCACCTGCCCCCTGGATCAACGTCATTGCCAGCGTTCGTGGCGGCGTGCTGGTGAGCGAGCGCGGCGCCGGCTGTACCTGGGCGGACAGCAGCTACTTCTTCCGCCTTACGCCGTGGCACAACGATCCGGTCAGCGACCCGCCGGCCGACGTGCTGTATCTGCAGGATGCGGACAGCGGCGCATTGTGGAGCGCGACCCCGGCACCGTGCGGCGGCATGATTCCCTACCGCATACGACATGCTCCGGGCATCTCGACCTTCGCTCACCAGACGGATGAGCTGGCGGTCGAGCTGAGCATCGGCATCGCCGAGCACGAACCGGTGCGTATCTCGGTACTCCGGGTCACCAACACCGGCGATAGGCAGCGGCGCCTGACGCTCACATCATACGCGGAATGGACGCTCGGCGTACTCCGTGAGCATACACAGCATCACGTTCAGACGCACTACGAACCCGGATACGGCGCCGTCTTCGCCCGCAACTACTTCGATCCGCAGTTCGCCGGCCATGTGGCGTTCAGCGCAATCAGTGAGCCTGTGCTCGCGCATACCGCCGACCGTCGCAGCTTTCTGGGCCGCAACGGCGCGCTGCGCGATCCAGAGGGGTTGCGCGAGCCGCTGAACGGCCAGGCGGGCGCCGGGCTCGACCCGTGCGCGGCGCTGCAATGCACGATGGTGCTGGCACCCGGCGAAACCCGCGAGGTGACCGCCTTGCTAGGTGCCGCGGAGAACGGCGACGCCGCCCGCGCGATCGTCGCCGAATATCGCGATCCGTCCAGCGCGCGGGCGGCGATGGACCAAACCGTCCGCGCATGGGACCTTCGCCTGAGCACGATCACAGTGCGCACCCCGGAGCCGTCGTTCGACGCGATGCTCAACCGCTGGACGATGTACCAGGCGCTTTCCTGCCGCATGTGGGCGCGCAGCGCGACGTACCAGAGCAGCGGTGCGTTCGGGTTCCGCGACCAGCTGCAGGACTGCATGGCGTTCGTCTACTCCGAGCCGGCGCTCGCGCGCGAGCACATACTGCGAGCGGCCTCCCGGCAGTTCATTGAAGGAGACGTCCAACACTGGTGGCATCCACAGACCGGCCGCGGCGTACGTACACGTTTCTCCGATGACCTTGCGTGGCTCCCGTTCGTCGTCGACCACTACGTTTCGGTGACCGGCGACGGCTCCGTGCTGGATGAGCGAGTGCCGTTCCTCCGGATGCGTCCGCTCGAGCCACACGAGCATGAAGTGTACGACGCACCGGAGATCGCGGACGAATCGGCAACGGTCTACGAGCACTGCCTTCGCGCCCTCCGTCGCGCGTGCACTGTCGGCGCACATGGCCTGCCTCTCATTGGCTCCGGCGACTGGAACGACGGAATGAACCGCGTCGGTATCGAGGGACGCGGCGAGAGTGTGTGGCTCGCCTGGTTCCTGATTGCCACCGCGCGCGCTTTCGCCCTGCACTCGGAGCTCCGCGGTGATGCCGCCGCCGCCGACGAGCTGCGCACGCGCGCCGACGCCTATTCTTCCGCCGTGGAGTTGCATGGGTGGGACGGCGAGTGGTACCGGCGCGCCTATTTCGACGACGGTACACCGCTCGGCTCTCGCGTGAGCGACGAGTGCCGGATCGATTCGATCGCGCAAAGTTGGAGCGTCATCTCGGGTGCCGGCGATCCCGCGCGTCAGGCGCAGGCGATGGAGTCGCTCGAACGTCACCTCGTTCGCAGCGACGCGCGGCTGCTCATGCTCCTGACGCCGCCTTTCGAC
>DATKDD010000351.1:0-10288 GCA_035512875.1 Gemmatimonadaceae bacterium
GCGGGAAGATACGCCTCGAGGCGCCGCACCTCGAGTCGCTCCCGCTCGGCGAGCTCCGTCCGACCCCCTTTATCGAACATCTCTATCGACTCACGGCGCCGCTTGACACCCTTCCGCAAAACGTCCAGCACTTCGTCGTCGGTCGGATCCCGGCGGAGCTCGATCTTCCTGTTCTTGACGTCGGAGAGGATGGTGCCGAGGAGCAGCGTGAGCGGCTTGTCCTGCGCCTTGCGGGCGGCGTTGAGGTCGGACTGTAGACGTTCGTGAAGCGTGGGCACGAGAAGGAATTAGGAATTAGGAACTAGGAATTAGGGAAGGAGAGGCCTCGTTTGCAGTAACTTACCCCGGATGAGGGACGCGCGACGAGCGACGAGCGACGCGGGGGTCCCGCATCCCGCCTCTCGCGTCGCCAGTCCCGCGTCGCGCGTCCCGCGTCGCTCGTCCCTCATCCAGGGGGCCATTTCAGCTTTCGGCCGCCGAGCAGGTGAAGATGGATGTGGTGGACCGTTTGGCCGGCGTCGGAGTTGGTGTTGAAAACTGTTCGATAGCCGGACTCGGCTATCCCCTCGGTGCGGGCGATCTCGGCGGCGAGCAGCGCCAGGCGGCCGACGAGGGCCGGATCGCTTGCCGTATCGAGCGATGCGACGTGCTCGCGCGGGATCACCAGCACGTGCACTGGCGCCTTGGGATCGATGTCGCGGAACGCGATGCAGTGCTCCGTTTCGGCGACGAGCTTTGCCGGGATCTCCTTGCGGACAATGCGGCAGAACAGGCAGTCGTCAGGCATGCGTTTCCTCCGGCAGGGGCATTAGCGCGGTACGGGCCAGTCCCAGCGCCACCGTGCCGGCGGTCTCGAAGCGCAGCACCGTGGGTCCCAGCGACGCAAGCTCGAAATTGGCCGCTGCCAGCTGCTCGAGCTCGGTAGGCTCCATTCCACCTTCGGGCCCGAGTGCAATGGTCACCGGCGGCGCGAGAGGCACCGATGTCATGGGGCTGCCCGCACCATGCAGCGCAACGCGCCGGCCGTCCGGCGCGGCGGCGATTGCGTGGGCGAGCGCTGCCTCGGGGTGCAGCTCCGGCAGCCAGGCCCCCCCGCTCTGTTTGAGTGCGGCGATCATCCGTGCGCGAACCTTTCCCTGAAACAGCATTCCTTCGCCGCGCGGGGACACGCTTCGCGAGCGGTGCCAGCTCACCGGCCGCCAGCTGGTGACGCCCAGTTCGGCGGCCTTCTCGGCGAGCCAGAGCATCCGGTCGCGGTCGGCGACGGGGAGCAGCAGATGCACTGGAGGGAGCGGCGCGACCGCCCGCACCTCGCCGATCTCGACCGTTGCCTGACGCCGCGACAACCTGACGAGCGTACCCTCCGCTTCGAGCCCGGCACCATCGACGAGCCGCACTTCACTCCCCACGCCGAGGCGCCGGACGTGCGCGTGCTTGCATTCATCCTCCGACAGCATCAGCGGTCGGCCCTGCTCCGGGCGCTCCGATGCCCAGAGCGTGATCAGGCCGGGGCGACGATCCCGCTCCACCAGTCTCCCTCCGCGTCCTCCTCCAGGCATTGCCAGCCATCCTCCCTGAGCGCGCCGAGTACTTCGCTTCGCTCGGTGCGCAGCACGCCGCTCAGAATCGCCACGCCCCGGGGCGCCAGCGCCCCGCGCATGACGGGCGAGAGTCGAACGAGGACCGTCGAGATGATGTTGGCGACGATGATGCGCACCGGCGCCACCACCGGGAGCAGCGAGAAGGCGTCGCCGTGCAGCACCGCAACCCGGTCGGCGACGCCATTGCGCTCCGTATTCTCCTCGGCGTTAGGAATGGCGTCCTCGTCCATTTCGATGGCAAAGGCGCGCCGCGCGCCCAGCTTGATGGCGCAGATGGCCAGTACCGCGCTCCCGGCGCCGAGGTCGGCCACCGAATCGCCGGGCTGCACGGTGCGCTGCAGGAGCCTCACGACGCCGCGTGTCGTCTCGTGCTCGCCGGTGCCGAATGCCATTGCGGGCTCGATGACCACCAGGTGGCTGCCTTCGGACGCCGCCTCGTCGGCGAGCCACGGGGGCGCGATGGTGATTGCGCCAACCCGCTGAATGCCGACGCGCGTAGGCCAGCGCGTGCTCCAGTCGACGATTCCCAACTCCTCCGTCTCGATGCGGACGGAGGTGAGCGCAGACGCCGCCGAGTACACCACCGACAGATCGGTTCCGCCAGGCACGTGTGTGATGAGCGTCTGGCCACGTTCTTCCACGCCGCCCGCTCCCGCAGCGATCAGTGCCGCCACCATCGCCTCACGACTCGCTTCATCGCCGGCGCAGACGCGAATCGTCTGCCAGTGGATCAGTGCCGGCGCCGGCCCGATCACGCGCCGAGCGCTTCCTTGAGCTTGGACCAGAACCCGCGAGGCTGCTCCTGCGGCGGCTCGCCCTGAAAGCCGGCCAGCTCGCGAATGAGCCGCAGTTCTTCCTCACTCGGGGATTGCGGCGTCCAGAGCCGAATGGTGACGTGCATGTCACCAACGCCACGCGCGTTCACCCGGGGGAGTCCCCGGCCGCGCAGGAGGAAAACCTGTCCGCTCTGCGTGCCGGCTGGAATTCGCACGGACACGTGCTGCCCGGTCGGTGTCGGCACTTCGACGTCCCCACCTAACACCAGTTGCGCGTAACTCACCAGCGAGGTGGTGTAGAGTTCCTCGCCGTCACGATCGAAGCGATCGTCGTCCGCCACATCGAATACGACGAGAATGTCGCCGCGGGGTCCGCCCTGCGGGCCCACACTCCCCATCCCGCGCAGCGTCATGTACTGCCCCGTGGCGACGCCGGCCGGCACGTTCACCGGGAACGTCTTCTCCCCGCGCAACCGGCCTTCGCCGCGGCACTTGCGGCACGGATTCTCCACCAACTTGCCCTGGCCGGCGCACGTGGGGCAGGGAGCCACGCTGATGAACTGCCCAAAGAACGACCGTTGCGCGCGACGCACCTCGCCCGAGCCGCGGCAGGTCGTGCAGGTGGCCGTACTCGAGCCCGGCTCCACGCCGCTTGCCTCGCAGCGGTCGCAAGGCTCGAGCTGCTTGACCGTCAGAGTCTTCTCTACCCCGCTTGCCACCTCGGCGAGGGTGAGCGAAACGGTCATCTTGATGTCGGCGCCGGTGCGCGGCCCGCTGCGCGCTCCTCTGCCGCCGAAGAGATCGTCCATGCCGCCGAAGCCGCCGAAATCGCGCATGAAAATGCTGAGCGCTTCCGACAGGTCCACGTGATGGAACCCGCCGGCACCGCCGCCCCGGCGCAGGCCGGCTTCGCCGTAGCGGTCGTACACAGCGCGCTTCTGCGGATCGCGCAGCACGTCGTACGCCTCGGTCACGATCTTGAACTTCTCTTCGGCTTCGGTCGCGCCGTTGTTGCGGTCAGGATGATACCGCATGGCAAGCTTGCGATATGCCTGCTTGATCTGCTCCTCGCCGGCATCCCTGGGGATCTCGAGGGTAGCGTAAAAGTCGGTCATTTCGTCGCGCGCCCGGTGGTCAGGCGATGAGGTCGGTAATGAGACGTGAAGTATGCGTAACGAGTGAAACGACTTTCTCGTACGGCATGCGTGTTGGTCCAATGACGCCGATTATTCCAACGAGCCCGTTGAGCTGGTATTCGGCGGTAACCACCGTCAATCGCTGCAAAGTCGGCTCGTCATGCTCGGCGCCGATTGTAATCGTGATGCCGGCGTTGGTCAGACGCCGGCGCAGCACTTCGCCGAGAGCGCGCGGCTCTTCGGTCAACGCCAGCAGCGCGCGCAGACTTGCCCCGGTCGCAAACTCCGGCTGTTCAGCCAGCACGCTCGCCTGTCCCAGCATCACATCGGCGCCCACGGTCGATGGCACGTCGAACAGTTGATCGCCGCCCTGGATGAAGATGTTCAGCAGCTCCTGCGCATCGCTCGGAGCATCTGCATCGCGCAGCCGGTCGGGGAGCGTGGTGCGCACATCGCGCAGCCGCAATCCAGCCAGCCGCTCATTCAGCACTAACGTAACCTTTGCGAGGGCGGTTTCCGCGACCTGAACCGGTGCTTCGACGAACAACGTGTGGGCCGCACCGCCCTTCAGGTGAAGAACCAGCAGCAGCCGCTCGGCCGACAGCCGGATCAGCTCCAGCCGCTCCAGCACCAGGTCGTCCATCCGCGGTCCCAGCGCCACGCCCAACTCGTGCGTGAGCACGCCCAGCGTCTGTGCGGCGCGGCGCAGAATCGTCTCGAATGCCGTGCCGTCTACCGACAGCTGCGTTCGCAGCTTGCTGCGCGCGTGCTCATCCATCGGCGCTACGCGCATGAGCTGGTCCACGTAGACCCGATAGGCCATATCTGTGGGCACGCGTCCGGCAGACGTATGAGGGTGCGAGAGGTACCCCTTGTCCTCGAGGTCGCTCATCGTGTTGCGAATCGTGGCCGGCGAAACGCCAAGCCCAAAACGACGCGACAGCGTGCGAGATCCGGCGGGTTCCGCCGTTTCCACGTACGCCTGAATCACCGCCTCGAGTACACGCCTTTCGCGTTCGGTGAGCTGTTCTGCCATAAGTTCAAAGCTATGAACGACTTGCGACTGGTGTCAAGGCAGCGGCCAATGCATCCAGCCGCAGCCAGCCAAGCGGAGTGAGACTAATTCGGCCGTCGGCGATAGCCGCCCATCCCTCCTCGACCCATCGCTCTGCGAGCGGCAGGGTGCCCAGCGGAAGCTCGATTCCGTTTGTGGTACGAAGCCCAAGGTACGTGCGCTCCGCCTCCGACTGCTCTTCGGTGAGGACTTCCCGCTCGGTCATCGGGTCACCTGGCAGGTCCACTCTCCGCTGCCACTCCGCGTATGCCGCGACGTTCCACCATCGTGCACTACCATCGAACGAGTGCGCGCTGGGGCCAAGGCCGAGATACGGCGCACGCGTCCAATAGGCACTGTTGTGGCGCGAGCGTTCGCCCGGCCGCGAATAGTTGGAAACCTCGTAGTGCTCATACCCCGCTGCCACCAGACGGTTGTGCGCAGCGAGAAATTCTTCCTCGAACGACTCCTCAGGCGCCTCACGTGCCTCTCCGCGCGCGCGCCAGCGGGCGAGCGGGGTGCCTGGCTCCACCGTGAGTCCGTAGAGCGACAGGTGTTGCGGCTCCAGCGCCAGCGCGGACTCGATGTCGAGCGTCCAGTCGCGCTGGAGCTCTGCGGGCACGGAGAAAATGAGATCGAGCGAGATGTTGGTGATTCCGCCGTCTCTCGCGCAATTGACGGCACACCCGATGGCATTTACATCGTGGGTGCGGTGCATCCAGGCGAGCACTCGCTGATCGAACGACTGGGCCCCGATCGAAAGGCGGTTGATCCCCGCGGCGCGCCACGCTGATACCCGGCGCTCCGTCACGTCCTCCGGATTCGCCTCCATCGTGACTTCGGCACCGGGAGCCAGCTCCACCCTCTCGCTCAGCACCTGGATCAGGCGCGCGATTCCCTCCGCGCCGAGTCGCGACGGTGTGCCGCCGCCCAGGTAGACCGTATCGAGCGTGGGAGCCGGGCCGGGAACCCGAAGTGCCACCTCGCGCGCGATTCCCCTAACGAAATCATCGACCGGCACGAAACGGCGAACGGCGATCGCAAAGTCGCAGTAGCTGCACCGACGTGCGCAGAAAGGCACGTGCACGTAGAGGTGGCGGGCTAGCATCGGGGAGCTGACGACGCTCCTTGCCGAGAGGCGGGAAGCGGGAAGCGGGAAGCGGGGAGGGAAACGCTCGACCCCCGACCCCCGACCCTCGGCCCCCGCCGTACCTTTCCCGCGTCCCGCGTCCCGCGTCGCGCGTCCCGCTTCCCGCTTCATATCCGCCGTATCTCCCCGGTTGGCGCGAATTCCACCGCTCCGGCCATCTCGAGCGAGGTGAGCGCGGCGAGGCAATCGCGCAGGGGAAGATCGCACGCGGCCGCGAGCGCATCCATGTCCGTGGCACCTTGCCCGAGCACCTTCCAGATCTCGCGCTCGGCGCGGGTGGCTCCAGACAGATCGCGCGGCGGGGCGGCGTGCAAACCCACGAGCGCCAGCGCGTCGGCCGCTTCGGCAATGACGATGGCGCCATCGCGGAGCAGCCGGTTGGCGCCGTTGCTCCGTGGGGAGTCGATCGGTCCGGGCACCGCGGCCACCGAGCGCGCCAGCTCGAGTGCGTGGCCGGCGGTGATGAGCGCTCCGCTGTCGTGATCCGCTTCGACGATGACCACGGCCGTGCTCAACGCGGCGATGATGCGATTGCGCTTGGGAAAGGAACCGGGCGTCGCGCGGGCGCCGGGAGGTTCCTCGCTCACCAGCAGCCCGTTGCCGGCGAGCTGCGCGTGCAGGCTGGCGTGCGCCCGTGGATAGGCAACGTCCACGCCGGTGCCTAGCACACCGATCGATCCGCCGCCGGCGTCGAGTGCCGCCCTGTGCGCCACGCCATCGATCCCCAGCGCGAGTCCCGAAACGATGACGGCGCCGGCGCGAGCGAGGGCGGCGGCCAGGTCACGCGCGACACGCTCTCCATACGGCGTTGGATGGCGCGTGCCGACGATGCCGATGCACGGTGCATCGAGCCAGTCGCTGTTGCCCCGCAGCCAGAGACAGCTTGGAGGCTGCGGTAACTCGGCCAGCTTTTCCGGGTAACCGGGCTGGCCGCGGACGACGAGTCGCGCTCCCGCCCGGGAGGCTCGCTCGAGGAGGCGATCGGCCTCGGCAAGTGCCTGTTCGCGCTCGGATGCGCTGCTCCGTGAGCGAAAAGCCGCCGAGGGTGTGGCGAAGTCGTCGATCAGTTCTCCAAACCTTACGGGACCCACTCCGCTGATGAGCGACAGGGCGAGCGCGGCGCGGCGCTCAGCGCCGTCAGGGGAGGAAGAGATCACTCGCTTCGCGGGCCGCCGCCTGCTTCTGCGCCAGCAGCTCACTCCAGAACCCGTCGAGCAGCCCATCAAGACCTTCGCGGGTCGCGGAGCTGACGGTGAAGATTCCGAAGGCGCCGGGCGCCTCGATAGGCGGTGCCTCCATCTCGCCGAGCAGGTCCATCTTGGAGAACACGACGCAGTGCGGTTTGGCGGCCAGTGTTTCGGAGTAGGCCCGCACCTCCGCTCGAAGTCCGTCGTATTCCTCCTGCCACTCCACTGCATCGATAGGCACGAGGAAGGCGAGAATGCGCGTGCGCTCGATGTGGCGCAGAAACCGGAGCCCCAGTCCCTTTCCCTCGTGCGCCCCCTCGATGATGCCGGGAATGTCCGCGACGACGAAGGTGCGATGGTCGCTCAGCGGTACCACCCCCAGATTGGGCGCCAGCGTGGTGAACGGGTAGTCGGCGATCTTGGGGCGGGCGGCGGAGATGACCGACAACAGGGTGGACTTGCCCGCGTTAGGTTGCCCCACCAGCCCCACGTCGGCGATGAGCTTGAGCTCCAGCTCCAGCGTGCGCTGCACGCCCTCTTCGCCGGGCTGCCATTCGCGCGGAGCCTGGTGCGTGCTGCTTACGAAGAAGGCGTTCCCCTTCCCTCCCCGCCCCCCCTTTGCCACCACCAGCTCATCGCCGTGCTCGAGCACTTCGCCGATCCGCTCGCTCGTTTCGAGGTCCTTGATGACGGTGCCAGGGGGCACCGGCAGCACGATGTCCCGGCCCGATCGACCGGTCTTGTTGTTTCCCATACCGTGCTCGCCGCGATCGGCCGCCCACCGGTCGCGATAGGTATAATCGAGCAGCGTGGCCAGGTTCGCGTCGGCGCGCACCAGAACGCTTCCGCCGCGGCCGCCGTCGCCTCCGTCGGGGCCGCCCATGGGCGTGCGCCATTCGCGCCGGAAGGACATGCATCCGGAGCCGCCGGTGCCCGCTTCGACCTTCACCACGGCGCGATCGATGAACAAGCTACTTCCCCCGTACCCTGGCCCAGAGCAGGCGCACGCGAGACCGCGCGTCCGCATCGAGATATTCGTCCGCCACCGCCAACGCGCCGTCCACCTCGCCAGGCGACGCCCCGGCGTTGCGTGCCCCATGCAAGTGCGAATGCAGCTGCCGGCTCTGCTCGGCCGCCGCGCATACGGCGACGATGCACAGCTCGCGCCGCCTGAGATCCAGCGCCTCACGCGACAACACCTTGCCATAGCCATCGACGATCATCCACTCGTCGAGCGCAGGGTGCAGATCACGGATGTTGTGCCGCAGCGGCTGATAGAACTCGCCATACACTACCTCGCAGGTGGCTTCCCCCCTTTTTCGCCACAGCTCGGTGTCTCCGTCATTCGCCGGCGGCTCGTTCTGCGGAGCAGTGCGTCCGGACGCCCGCCGCCACTCCCGGGCCGCATTCAGCGCGCGCGGAAAGCCGGCGAACAGATACGATTGGAGTATTATTTCCTCCACCCATTCGGGACGCACCCCTGCCTGCATCGCGCTCCGCATCGCTTCGCGCAGCCTCGGCTCGCTTCCCAATGCGATGGTGACGGCAAGCCGCACCAGCTCGTGAGTCTCGCCGTCGAGTCCACCAATCGTATCGGCGTCGGCCGAGCCTGACGACATCGCTTTCTTGCCGGCCGGCGCGGAATGGTGCGCACTCACGCGTGGCATCGAACCTCTCCCACCTGCTCACCTCGCGTGTTGTTAACGGGTGCCCGCGCCAGCGTTTCAAGCCGCGGCGACAGCGTCGCGGGCAGCGCGCCGAGGTGCTGCAGCATGCGCAGTACGGCCGGCTGCTGCGCGCGAGGGGAGCCGTCCTCCACCTTCACGGCAAAGCCGATCTGCTCATCGAGCAGCACGACCGTGTGCACGCCTTCCGCGCCGACCTTTGCCAATATGGATCCGCCCGATTCCTCCATCAGCACCGTGTCGAATCGGTCCGTGCCTCCCACGAGAAAGGGGTTCGTACGCATGGCGGTCACAATGCGCGCCGCCGATTCGTCATGCCGCCGGGCTGCTTCTGCAAGGCGGGCGAAGCTCCGCGCCATTCCGCTGAGCGGCAGCGCGAAGGTGACGACGCTGCATCCATCCACGCCACAGAGAATACGCTCCGCGGGAATACCGGACCACTCGGCCACCGTGTCGCGCGCCGCTTGCTGCACCGGGTGGTCGGAGAGCTGGTAGTCGAGAATCGACCAGTTGCTCCCCTTCGCCAACGCCAGCATCGCTGCATGCTTGCCGGAACAGTTGTTATGCACGCGTGAGGCCGTAAGTCCCTGTTCCCTGAGCAGCCGCGCGCCCCGGGCGGTGAGAGGCGTGTGCGGACCGCATGCCAGATCCCCTTCCTCGAGACCGAGCGAGGCGAGCATCGCATTGACGACCACAACGTGCTCCGGCTCCCCGCCGTGAGATGCACAGGCGAGCGCGATCTGCTCGTCGCCCCAGCCAAGCCGGTCGGCGTGCCCGCTTCGCAGCAACGGCATTACCTGAAGCGGCTTGGCACAGGATCGCCAGTGCGTGACGAGATCCGGATCGCCGGCCCGTCCCAGCATGTCGCCCCCTGCATCCACCACCGCCGCGTGCACGCGATGACGCGACTCGGTCACATCGCCCCGTAGCACCATCACATCCAGATCGTACGTCGTCATCTTGCCCGTGCAGGTGCTTCCGTGGGTCGTGGAAGCGCAATGAAAATTCCGATGAGCACCAGTGCTCCTCCACCCAGCGTCACCAGCGGCGGCACCTCGCGAATGCCCGGGAGCGCGGCCGCGAGCAGCGTTGCGCCGAGCGGCTCGGCGAGCGTCGTGAGGTTGACGCTGAACGCCGGAAGATAACGCAGCGCCCAGTTCATTCCGGTATGACCGAGCATCATCGGCCCAATGGCGAGCGCGGCAAAGATCAACCATTCGCGCGGCGGCTGCGGCAACAGCGGGGCGCGGGTTGCGATGGCAATGATGATCAGGGTGATGAGGCAGGCACCGTACACCAGCGCCACGTACGGCCACAGATCGAGCGTGCCGCGCAGCCGCCGTCCGCTGAGGTAGTACAGGGCGGCGGTGGCCGCGCCGGCGAGCGCAAGGGCGTTGCCGAGCAGTGCGCGTGGCGCGTCTGCACCGGAGCCGATCAGATCGGGGAGCACAATGGCTGCCGCTCCACCCATCGCCAGTGCAATACCGGCCCACTGGGTTCGGGTCGGCGCCTCACGCAGCCAGTACGCCGAGAGCGCGGCGATGAGCAGGGGCTGCGTATTCACCAGCACGACCGACGCGGCCACCGTCGTATGCGAAAGCGAGGTGTTCCAGCTCCAGAAGTGCAGGGCGAGCATCACGCCGGCACCGAGGGCGAGCCCCATGCCCTGCCTGTCGAGTCGCCGCCACTGGCGCCAGCC
>DATKDD010000352.1:0-3122 GCA_035512875.1 Gemmatimonadaceae bacterium
CAACCGCGCCGGCAACCTGCGCCCGCGAGCCGCCAAAGCGGTTGGCCGCCGGTAGAAGAACTCCCGCGGCGCGCACCGCTTCCGGGCCGTGCAACATGAACTGGTCGTTCTTCGCGCGTACGTAAAGGCCGATCTCGTCCCTGTGCTCGCCGGGCTGCAAGCGGACTTCCCTGAGGTGCCGTCGCCTGACGAGCGCGATGTCACCCGACGGTTTTCGCAGCCGGGCAACTACTTTCTCCGGACTGCCGCCGATAATGTACTCGGTGAGTTGCCAGAGCCCCCACCATGCACCGCCAAGACTCACCCCCACCGCCATGCCCCCCGCCAGCACTCCGCCGACCGCGCCGAGTCCGAGTCCCACCTGGAGAACCATATTGCGCCGGCGGCGGCCGAACTGGTCACCATAACGCCACGCGGCGAACTCGGGCCGCATAGGCCGCCCAATGCGGACGAGCTCCGTTCCATCGGAGAGTTGCGCAAGTCCGATCTGATCGGTCGCCACACGCAGCCGTGTGGCTCGGTAAAGGCGCTCGCACTCCTCCATCGCTTCCCATCGCTCCTCCAGCGGCGAGAGGTTCCACTTCTCGCACCGACGGCACACCACCCAGAGCCGCCCCCGCTGTCCATCAAAAGCAAGGCGGCGTCCGACCGGGAAGCGCTCGATCACCTCATTCGCGCCGAGCGGCTGGTTGCAGAAGAGACAGGTTGACCACATGCCGTTCAGTATGAACCCACGAACGGCGCGCGGCAAAGGGCGCACGGCGAAGTGCGAAGGGCGAAGTGCGGTCTGCCGCAGTGCCGTTTCGCAATTCGCAATTCGTCTCTCGCCGCTCGCGCTCCCCCTCCCTATCTGTCGTCCAGCTTCACGCCCTCGATCGGATTGCCGCCGCCGGCCTTCTCGGTCGCGACGATCGTGCGGATCTTGCCGTTGGTGAGATCCACGTTCTGAACGGTGAGAACCGCCGTCTTGTTGCCGACGCCGGTGAGGATCACGACGTAGGTTCCTGCGTCGACCGTCGCATACGCGGAAGCAGCGCCGGGAGCAATGTTCGTCGCCGTCGCGGTGGCCGTCGCGAGGTCTCCCGCATCTTCGAGCACGTACACGTCTACGTTAGGCTCGCCATCGGCGGCGTGTACTACCCGCACCTTCGCCTTTCCTGCCGCCGGTGCGGCATTGTCGTCGGTCAGCACGATCGACTTCGGCTGCGCCTCGCTGCCATACGCGATGATCGTGTAGTCCTTGTCGGCGGCCACCGTGTGATTCACGCTCACCAGATCCGAGGTCGCGTTGGCCTTGCGCACCTTGATCGGGCGGCTTCCAGCGGCACCCACACGATATGCATCGGCACTCTTGTAGGCGAGCGCGGCCTTCACCTTGTTCCCGTCGATCACGACGTCGGTCGTCTTACGCATACGGTAAAAGCTCCATTCCAGGTTGCCGTGCGGAAGCGACGCGCTTCCGCGATCGTGCACGCAAGAACCCCGGGAGTGCCCGATCCGTCACAGGCAATCGCCAGGCAGAATTGCACATCCCATTCGTGTGACGGGATCGCATTTGCCGGGGGCGACGGTTCTCGCCATTGCGCCCGGGATACACAAATGGAGCCGGTCTCGTTCTCGACGGCACTCGTTCACTGCGTATATTCTGGCTGGAAACCCGGCTTGAGCCGCGGCAGAGTATCGCCGATACCGCGCCTGGCGCATCGTTATGACTTCGTATATCGGGGAGATGGTCATGTCACATGCCCGCCTGTCGACGATTCTCCTTGCCTGCCTGCTCGGGGTTTCCTGCTCTCCGGAGCCAGGCCACGAGGACTCAACCACCACGCCCCCAACGTCCACTCCATCTGTAGTATCGCAGTCCGTCATCACCGACCGTGACTGGGAGCTCATCACGCTCGGCGAGCATACCAACCCGCGCGGCACGCAGGACAGACCTCTGACGCTTCGGCTGAACCGCGAGGATTCCCACGCGGGGGGCTTCGCCGGATGCAACGGCTACGGCGCCACGTACGTCCTTCGCGGCGACCGCCTCCGCTTCGAAGCGCCCACATCGACCAGGATGTTCTGCGAAGGCGTGCAGGATGTCGAGAACGCCTTCCTGGGAGCTCTGCCACAGGTTACGATGTACACCGCCATCGACTCCACGCTCACGCTGCGCGGAGCACAGGGGCCGATCGCCACGTTTCAATCCCGCTAGGCAGGACCGGGCGGTGCCTGAAGACACCAGCACGCAAACGCAGACACTGCCGGTCCGCTCCCTCGGCGAGACCGGAGAGTCAGTAACTATTCTCGGACTTGGCGGCGGCCATCTGGCGCGGGTCCACTCCGAGTACGAGGCCCGCGAGCTGGTGGATGTCGCACTCGACGAGGGGATCCGCTTCTTCGACACCGCCGAGAGTTACCACAACGGTACGTCGGAGCGGTGGCTGGGTGCGGCGCTCGGATCGCGACGCGCCGACGTCTTCCTCATGTCGAAGACCTTCGACTTCCCCGAGCGCTCCGCCGAAGGCGCGAAGTGGCACCTCGAAGGATCCCTGACGCGGCTTGCCACCGACCGTCTGGATCTCTGGCAGCTGCATAGCGTCCGTAGTGTGACGGACGTGGATCGTGCCTTTGGAAAAGGGGGTGCGATGGAGTTCATTCTCGAGATGAAGATGAAAGGCCTCGTCAGGTTCACCGGCGTCACGGGGCACAAGGATCCCGACGCGAACCTGCGTGCTCTCCATTACTGGGATCGGGGGATGCGCTTCGATGCCATGCAGATGCCGATCAATCCCATCGATCACCATCAGCGGAGCTTCCAAGAGCGCGTGCTGCCCGAGCTCGTCCGACGGAACATCGGCGTGATCGCGATGAAGACGAGCGCCGATGGCGCACTACCGCGCGCGGGGGTCTGTACCCATGCCGAGTGTCATCGCTTTGCATGGGGACTGCCGGTGAGCGTCGCGGTCGTGGGCATGGAGCGTCCGGAGCTCATCCGCGAGAACGCCCGTCTGGCGCGTTCCGCACCGATGTCTCCATCCGAACGGGCAACGCTTCTCGCGCGTGTTGCCCCTAGTGTCGCGCTCGACCTCGAGTACTACAAGCGGGATTAGGCCACGCTTTCGCTGGTCATCGCC
>DATKDD010000353.1:0-4796 GCA_035512875.1 Gemmatimonadaceae bacterium
TGGCTTCCCTGACGCCGTTGGCCAACAGCCAATAGCTAATAGCCAACAGCGCTCTTAGTTTTCACCTCACGCGGGCGTAATTCAGTTGGTAGAATGCCAGCTTCCCAAGCTGGACGTCGCCGGTTCGAGTCCGGTCGCCCGCTCTGTGTAAATCAATGCCCTGCAACGTGTCATGTTGTGGGCATTGTATTTTTCAGTAAAAGTGTGGCCTTTAGGTAAACCCTGGGTAACCTTGATGCGGGGTTTGGGCCTTCTCCGGGCATCCTCGCCCATTTGGCGACGTGTCCTCGCATCCCCGCGAAAAAGGTCGCCGGGCTTTCAGCGCTTGGGTGGTTTTCGCCTTCCCCTTATTGCCTTGTTACGGCCTTCACTGACTGGGGGGAACGAACCCGGATGCTGCTCATCACTTCCGCCCTAAGCGATAGAGAGAAGAGCAACGAGAAGTGCTTTCGGCTCTGGCTTGCTCCTATGTCGACGGCCGCTCGGGCATGCGCCTAGGACGATTCGATGTCCGGATGGTACCGGATGAAGCGAATCGGCGGATGGGCGGAACGACACAGCGTTTCACATCAAAAAAATTGAACCGCTGACGCCGCTCTTCCGCCCATCCGCGCGATCGGCTTGATCCGCAGCATCCGGCCGAGCCTTGTCATAGAAGCCCGCCGTAGCACTGCACGGTGACGCTACTGCTGGACGTAGGGCTCCACGACGCCCGGCGCTGCAGTCTTTCTTGACGTGCTACCTCTGCGAGACCTGAATGTTGCCGTTGGTGATCGGGAGCAGGGGTAGAGCAGGCATGGAGCGGCAGACCTGCGCCCCAAAGGCGGCGACGCCCAAGCTTGCCATATCGACGGTCGTCCCGCCCTCGCCGTTGTCCTGCACCCTGACCAGCGCCTGTATGCCCGGAAAATCCGGGAGGAGATCCTGACCATTGAACCGGAACTTCGTAACGGGGCCGCTGACCCAGGCGTTGTCGCCGCTGATCGCGAGGCAGTCCACGTCGAAGTGCACATTGCCCGTGCCAAGGGGACCGGAAAAGTGCGATTCCAGCTGCCCCTTCGCGTTTGGGAAATCGCCCGTGGACAGCGCGCTGAAGGAGTCTTTGAAAGTCCTGATACCATTGGTGCGTTCGGCGTGTCCGGTTGCTCGCCCGCCGGTCGTCGCCTGCTTCGTCTCTGCGCCGGCGACCACCAGTTCCTCGCCGGTAGCGAGGTCGGTAACAGTCATGTGGTACCCTGCCGCGGCGACATCGAGCGTGGGCGCCGCATGTGGGGCGGTAGGTGTCTGCCGGCTCTCGCATGCTCCGAGGACGCTGAGCGACACAAGGGCGGGGAGGAGAGTCTGGTAACGCATTTTTGCCCCCAATGTGGGATGTTGAGTTGGATCCCCTCGAGCTGAGGAGACCGCGACGCCAGACCGCTCGAGCCAAACGAAATCCGTTGTGCGGGCGGGAGTGGAGGTCTAGGTTACGAGGGCTAATCTGAGACGCCGCCCTGACCTGGCCCTGATCCTCGCGTGATCTTGCCCGGCCGCGTGCGCTGCCGGGAGGACCGCGATTGATCCAGCTCCACGTCCTGGGACCCATCGACCTGCGCGGTCTGCACGGCGAAACCGTCGATTCCGTCCTTGGCCAGCCAAAACGATTCGCGCTGCTGGCCTACCTTGTCCTGGCGCGCTCCCGCGGATTCCAGCGCAGAGACCTCCTCTTTGGGCTCTTCTGGCCCGAATCCGATGCGGCGCACGCTCGGGAAGCACTCAACCAGGCGCTTCGTTTCCTTCGCCGCTTCTTGGGAAGCGACGCGCTGCGCAGCCGCGGGGACGAAGAGGTCGGTGTAGACCCATCGCGCCTGTGCTGCGATGCGGTCGAGTTCGAGGAGCGCATCGCCGCCGGAGATGATGCCGAGGCGCTTGCCCTCTACCGGGGGGCGCTGCTCGACGGCCTCTGCATCTCGGAGGCGCCTCTGTTCGAGCGGTGGCTCGATGCGGAGCGGGGCAGATTACAGGAGCTGGCTCGTGGCGCTGCTGGTCGGCTCGCGACCGGTTGCGATTTGGCAGGGGACCTCGGGAGCGCACTGCAGTGGTCCCGCCGCGCGCTCGAGCTGTCGCCTTACGACGAGGTCGCGCTCCGGAGTGTGCTCGAGATGCTCGACCGCTCGGGGGACCGCGCGAGCGCGGTGCGCGAGTACGACGCGTTCGCGAACCGGTTGCGCGAGGAGCTCGAGGTCGAGCCGGCACCGGAGACTCGCGCGGTTGTCGAAGCAATCCGCGCTCGCGCCACGCCAAACGAACTCCCACGCTTTGAACGACCGGCGCCGCTTGTCACCCCGGTGCCGACTCAGCCTCTTGCGCGCGATGACGTCGCTCGGCCGCCGCGCCGGGGTGATCGGGTCCCTCGTCTCGTTCGCCTGACGGCGCTCGTCGCGCTGTTTCCGCTCGTCGTCTTCGGCGGAGCGACACTCGTCGCGAGAACGGGCACCGATCTCGAGGCCGCGCGAGTCGTCGTGATCCCATTCGACAACCGGACTGGCGATCCCACGCTAGAGCCGGTGGGGAAAATCGCCGCCGACTGGATCGTGCAAGGCCTCGCCCGTACAGATGTCGTGAATGTCGTACCTAGCCTTCATGCGTCACAGCTTCTGCAGGAGCTGCCGGAGGAAACGAGGCCCCAAAACGCGATCGACAGAACGCGAACTCTCGCGAACGCCCTGGGGGCGGGCACGGTGGTGGTGGGAAGCTACTATCAGCGGGGCGCTGACCTCGAATTCCAGGCACAGGTAGTTGACCTGGCCCGCGGGCGTCTCCTGCGCGCCGTGGATGGAGTGCGGGGACCGCAGAGCGATCCCATGGCAGCAATCGATGAGCTCCGCCGCAGGATGGTGGGCGCCATCGCCTTTCAGTTCGACGCGCGCGTGCTGGTGCCCGGCTCCGTGAGACCGCCTAGCTACGAAGCCTACCGGGCGTTCGCCGTCGGCATGGATCAACGCAATCGACGGGGGCCGCGGCAGTCGGTGGAGTACTTCCACCAGGCGTTCGCGCTCGACACTTCGTTCACCACGGCGCTCTTTTTGGCTGCGATTCAGCACCTCAACTTGGGCGAGCTCGCTCGTGCGGACTCTCTGATTCGCCTCTATTCCCGCTCGCGCGAGGGATTGCCTGCCCTCGAGCGGCAATCTTTGGAGTGGATCGAAGCGGAGATGCGCGGCGATCTTCAGGGCGCGCTCGAGGCTGCGCGCGGCTTGGCCCGGTTCTCCGACGGTTTCCGGGGTCAGGTGGCGCTCAACGCCTTGAGGGCCAACCGACCGCGGGAGGCCATCGAGGCGAACCGCGGCCTCAACATCCAGCATCAGTCGGACAGATGGAAGCTCATCTACGGCCGGCGCATGACGGACGCCTACCATCGCATCGGCAACCACCGCCGCGAGCTGGCGGAAGCAAAACGGTCGAGCAAGCGACACCCGAACGTCCCAGAGACGTTGGCGTGGGAAGCGCGAGCACTGGCCGCGCTCGGACGCGTGGAGCTCGCGGGCCAGCGCCTCGAGGACGCGTTGGCAAAGTCGTACTCCCTCGACTCACCTCACTTCGACTGGTCGCCGGGTGAGATCATGTTTCGCACGGCGGACGAGCTACGGGCGCACGGGCACTTGAGCGCGGCACGCGAGATCCTCCCGAGGGCACTCGCGTGGTACCGCGCTTTACCCGACAATCAGGGGCGACTGCTGCGCCATCGCCGGTACCGCGCGGCGACGCTGCTCAGAGTGGACAGCTTGGACGCGGCCGAGGCGGCGTTCAGAGGACTGGCAGCGGAGTTCCCGAACGATCCCTACTACATCGCCTCGGTGGCCGTAGCGCTGGCTCGGCGGGGCGATCGGCGCGGCGCATCGAACATCGCGGAGACCGCGCTAAGTAGAAGTCCGCCCTATGACTTCGGGCACCATGTGTACGAACGTGCGCGCGTTGCTGCGCAGCTCGGGAATGCGGAGGAAGCGCTGAAGCTGCTGCGAGAAGCTTTTGCGAACGGATTCGACTTCGCCTTCGTCGCGGGGTCTCGGGGTGCGACCGCCGCCCGTTCGCCCGATGGAGGACCCCATCTCGACCCCGCCTTCGATTGCCTGCGTGCGCACCCCGGATTCCAGGAGCTGGCTCGCGGCAAAGAGTGATCGGAATGGTAGCGGATTGAACCCATGAGTCAGATGGGCGGACCACGGAGCGTTGAGATTGCCGTTCAACGTCCGTGACCATGCCCGGACGGTACTAGCCGGGCGTCACTCGGGCGTCACCTAGCCGGACACGGCGACGATCCGAACACGGGGGGCGCAGCCTGGACGGTGCGCCCTTTCGTGCGCGAGATTGGAAACACCGACAGCTTTCCGAAGAACGAGTACGCAGTCGCGGGCGGCTAGCGGCGCAAGTCGGGCACCCAAGCCCAAGTCCGGGCCGAAGGAAGGTGCGTCCGCGGAATCCGCTTCCCGCCTCGCTGATGTCGTTTCTGCAGAGCGCGTACGGAACCGTCGCGCGTCTTGGGAACTGGGACCCGGCGTTGGAGCGCTCTAAGCCACCCGCCTAGGCGGAGCTCATTCCGGGCGCGCGAGAACGAGCGCGAACCTGCGACTGTCGTCCGTCATCCACCGCTCCAGCGCGAAGCCGCTCTCGCGTAGAATTTCCTCGAGCGATTCGCGGTCGTACTTGCAGCTGATTTCCGTGCGGATGCTTTCGCCCTCCGCCAGCTCGATCTCGCCGACGAGCGGGATCGTGACCCGCTGCTCCGCGCGCGACACGAGGTGCATCTCGATGCGGCG
>DATKDD010000354.1:0-3394 GCA_035512875.1 Gemmatimonadaceae bacterium
CGGCTTCTTTCAGATCGGCGGCGGAATCGCGGGCGACTTTCCGATCTGCGTCGTGCCGATGCTGCACCAGGATCTCAAGCGGGACAGCGTGCCGTTGTGGGGCTACTTCTGCCAGATCAGCGATTCGACTACGAGCTACGGCTCCTACTCTGGCGCGGTTCCGAACGAGAAGATCACCTGGGGGAAGCTCGGCAAGGACACGCCGAAGCACGTGATCGAGTCGGATGCGTCGATCGTGGCGCCGCTGATTTTTGCGCTGGTGCTAGGCTGGTAAATCAGCAGCCCCGAGAGTACGACAGGCGGGATGCAAGCTATGAGTAGGAGTTCATGAGTTAGGGTGAGGAGTTCTTACTCCCAACTCCAACTCATGGACTCCTACTCATAGCTTGCATCCCGCCTGTCTAGCACTCGGTGCTATTTGCCCTAGCGCTCGGTGCTATTTGCCCCCGGCCTCTCCCCGCCTGACGATCGTTACCGGTAGCGCCGCTTCCGGCTGAATCACCGGTGACCACGCCGACAGCCGCGCTCCAGGCGCGCTGGTGAGCTGGCGCGCGCGTCCGGTCTCGACGTCCATCACCCAGATCTCCTTGGTGCCGCCGCGAGTGGAAGTGAAGGCGATGTGCCGGCTGTCCGGTGCCCACGACGGGTCCTTGTTCTCGGCGAACTGCGTCAGCCGCTTCATCGCCTGGGAGCGAACGTCGATGATCCACAGCTGGAAGTCGCCATTCTGCTGCATGTACGCCACTCGCGTACCGTCCGGCGACCAATCGGGACCGGTCCGGTAGCTGCGCACGCCCTTCACGCTGGGAGTGAGCTGCTTCTCCTGGCTGCCGTCCAGATTCATCGTGAACAGTTGCGGCGTCATCCGCGTCCCCTGCCACGACCGCGGCGAAATGAACGTGAGCGTTCTGCCATCCGGACTAAACGAAGGTGACGACCTGTCGTACAACTCGAGGCTTGAGATTCTCCGCGCCGGAGCCCGACCCTCCAGGCTTGCGATCACGAGATCCGCCCCCGCATCCCGCGCGTGGGCGTAAACGACCGACCGACCGTCCCGCGTGTACACCGGCGTGAGGTTGAGTCCGCGCGGCGTAGCCGAAAGCTCGCGCAACCCACCCGTCACCAGGTTTGCTTCCACGATCTGCGTGCCCGCGTCGTTCATGTCCGTGAATACCAGGCGCGTTCCACCCGGATGCCACTGCGGAGATAGCGCCGTACCGTCTTCCGTTACCGGCCGGTTGTTGGCTCCATCGCTGTCGATGACCCACACCTGGCCGTTCTGGACGTAGGCCACACGGCTCTGCGCCATCCCGCGCTGGCCGGTCAGCCAATGCTGCACTTGGTCCGATATTCCATGTATGGCGAAACGCTGCGCCAATATCGACGACTCCCGCCGAGCGAAATCCTGCGCCACCAGCGAAGGCAGGGCGGCGTCGCGCTGCGCGATGTCCCGCGTGATTCGCGCTCGTACGGTTGAATCTTCCGAAGCCAGTCGGCGCAGCCGCGACTCGCGTCGCGCGGCGTCGGCTTCCGCTTTCCTGCGGTTGCGGTTCGGCGGCCTGGCGGCCTCGGCCGCGACCGCGTCCCGTTCGGCGCTCGTGCGCACCAGAGCCGCACGCGATTTCAGATCGCGCTGCTCCCATGCTCTGATCACCGAGTCACGGATTGCCGATTCGCGTGACGGCGGCACCACCGGCAGAGCGAAGTCCGCCTCGCGCACCAGCGCCTTCGTGGTCACATCGTACACAGCCACCCGTAGTCCGGTGGAGGTACGGCGCGGCGCCACGATCGCCTTCACCTTGAGGTTGGCGAAAAAAGCGTAATTGACGCTCCCGCCGGCCGGCGCCATCGGCTGGACGCGGGAAGCCGCGATTGCGAGCGGCGTGAGCCGGTCGCCGTAGTCGAGGTCCCGCTGAATGATCGTACGAATCGAATCTCCCGGCGTTTCGTCGACCGGTAGCACAACCACGATCGGCTTCGCTGGGGTCGCCGTTGTCGCCGGACGCGCTGTCGATGGACGCGTCGCCGACGGTTGCGTTGTCGGTTTACGCGTGGATTGCTGCGCGGCGGCGCCTGAAGCGAGCGCGATAGTAACGGCAGTTGCCGCGACCAGATGTCTGCTAAGCATTGTCATCATACCCTGCTGGCTGAGAGCCCTGGCGGAGCGGGGGACCCGCACAACGGCCCGGATCAAAAACTGAGTCCGGCGTTCCGCCGTAAATAAGACAGCCGGTGCACCGTTCCGTCACTCGTATTCACCACATAGCGCTCAAAGTGGTTCGTACCACGGCGTTAGCCGGTCCCGCCAATTCGCCCCAACAATTCTCACCCGCTCGCCCGGTATCGCAAAACGCGATAATCTTCGCGTAATGCTTTCCACCGAGCCGCTCCCCACCGCGATACTGCTGACCGTCTTCGGCGTCCTGCTGGCCGTGAGCGTCGCCTTCAGCCGCGCCTCCGAGCGCGTCGGCGTGCCCGTCGTGCTGATCTTCCTCATCATCGGCATGCTCGCCGGCAGCGAAGGGATCGGCGGAATCGTGTTCACCGACTACGCGTCCGCGTTCCGGCTCGGAACGGTGGCCCTCGTGCTCATACTATATGATGGCGGCCTGAACACTCCCGTCGCGTCGGCGAAGGCGTACGCCGCGCCCGCGATCACGCTCGCCACCGCGGGAGTGGTGGCCACGGCCCTCCTCATCGGAGCCGCGGGCTTCGCGATGGGGCTGAGCTGGCCCATCGCGCTGCTCCTCGGCGCGACCGTCTCGTCCACCGACGCCGCGGCGGTTTTTTCGGTGCTCCGCGGCAGCGGCATCGCCCTCAAGCGGCGCGTCGGCATGACGCTCGAGCTCGAATCGGGACTCAACGACCCCATGGCCCTGATGCTCACGATCGCGCTCGCTACGAGCATCATCGCCGAGGATCGGATCGGGTGGATGTTCGCGTGGGACATGGCTCGGCAATTTGCGATCGGCGCCGCGTTCGGCCTCGCGATCGGGCGGACCGGCCGATTCGTATTCGAGCGGATCCGGCTGCCGGCGAGCGGGCTCTTCCCCGCGCTCTCGCTCGCGTTCGCGTTCCTCGCGTTCGGACTGCCGACGCTGTTCGGTGGCAGCGGCTTTCTGGCGGTGTACATAGCCGCCGTGATGATCGGCGGCGGCCGCCTGCCGTATCGGGGTGGCATCATCCGCGTGCACGACGCGGCCGCGTGGCTCAGCCAGATCGCGATGTTCCTCGTGCTCGGCCTGCTCGTTTTCCCGAGCCGGCTCGTGGACGTCGCGTGGACCGGCCTGGTGCTCGCGTTGTTCGTCGCGTTCGTCGCGCGCCCGCTGGTGACCGCGGTCTGCCTCGTCCCGTTCAGGTATCCGAAGACGGACGTGCTGTACATCGGGTGGGT
>DATKDD010000355.1:0-4104 GCA_035512875.1 Gemmatimonadaceae bacterium
CCGGTCGAAGGAGAAGAAGGCGCGACCGGCACCGCGGCCCGAATTGAAGGACACGACGTCCAAGGCAGCCGCTGAACCGGAAGGTCCGCGCAAGACAGGACTTCGCCGCAAAGGCCCGGTCTCGAGCCGCCGGCGTGGGCCGGGCAGGCCGAGGTAAAACAATTCGGCCGGTTCGACCGGCGATTTATCCCTGCGGCGTTATCACGGCGCGGAACGGGGGAAAGTCCCGAAACGGAAGCCAGTCGCTGAAGAAATGGATCCGGGTGCGGATATTCCATCCTTGTCCCTGCTGCAGCGACTCCTGCAGCAAGGCTGTTGCTTCGGCCTTCCGTCCGAGCACCGCGTGGATCGCCGCTCGCTCGTACGTCGGTGTTCCAGCCAACATTCCCGCGGGCATGGCGGCGAGCTGGGCAAGCATTGGGATCGCCGCCGCGCTGTCCCCGCGAGCCACGAGCACCCGCGCCATCAGGCCGAGGTATCGAGGATCGTCCGGGCTGTTGGCGTGCATCTGTCGCACTATCGGCAGCGCGCGCTCCAGATCGCCGGCGGAATAATACGCCAGCGCCGAGCGAAAACGCACATGCTCGTTCCTCTGCTCCGCCGGGGTACGCTGCTCGAACCAAACGATGGCGCGCCGTATGACGCGTGCGCCTGCGGCCGAATCTCCATGCGCGATCATCTCCAGACCGAGCTGCAGGAAAGCGTCGCCGGCAAAATCGAATAAGCCCCTGCCGGCGGCCTCGTTGAACTCGTCGAGTCGCCGCTCGACTTCGACCCCCCGCTTCAGCGCCACCAACGCTCGCAGCTCGCGGCGCAATTCGGAGTGGCCGGTAGGATCGGCGGCTCTCGACTTGATCGCCGCCTCGAGTTCCTCCCGATGCTCGCCAAGGTAGTGGAGGATGTCTGCGCGAGCCGCCCAGTACGACCCCGCAATCCCACCGCCGGCCTGCGGTATGACGACCGAGCGCGACTCGCGTGCGAACTGGTCGATCGTTGCAAGCGCCTCTCGGGGACGATTGATGTCGAGCAACTGACCCGGGAGGAAGGACGCAAACACTGAACGGGGCGCGATCGCGGCCAGCCGTCGCAGCGCTGGCAGCCGGCCGCCCGCCGAGCCGCCCGTCCCGGCAAGCACGTACCTCGTCAACGCCTGCTCAAACGGCGAGCGCTGACCGTCCTCATTGCTGATCACTGCCAGCATGCGCTGCAGGTCCGCGGCAACGGAGGGCCAACGATAACCGCGAACGGCGTGAGCCGCGAACCACAGCCGTGCCTGCGCGAAGGCACTATCGAGCCGCATAGCAGCCTGGAGGTGCTCGGCCACTTCGATCATGGCGCTCGAGTCTGGCAGTTGCCACTGCTCGGTCGCCGCCACGAACTCCATGAAAGCATCGAATCGTGGTGGACCTGCGGCCGGTATCACGGGTGATCCCAGAAGCGGGTGTGTAACGTATCCGATGAGAGTCAGGACCGGATCCACCGCCGCGCGCAATTCAGCCACACCCGGATCCTTCGCCACCCTGACGGCTGGAAGCGCGCGAATGAGCACGCCGGTGCCTCCGTCGCTGATACGCAGCTGCAGCTGCACGCTGTCGCCGAGTAAATACGGCTGCTGCGTGAGCACCACGGCCGCGTTTGCCTCGCGCGCCCACGCCTGGAGATCTTCCTTCCCGCTCGCTGCGGACTCCCGCGTCGCCACCTGCGCCCACGACATCCGGGAAAGGCCTTCGCTGACGGCGTCCGTCGTCATCGCTGAGAAGCGTCCGAGCGGCGAGTCCTGACTCTCGATGGCTGGCTGCACGACGAGAACACGAGCGACGTCGAGAGCCGGGTCCCGATCCCGCGTTCGCATGACCGCGAACGCGCCGGCGGCAACCAGCACTATTGAAACGGCGGCAACGCCGATCCAACGCTCGTACCGAACACGACGCGCCGGAACGCTCGACGCCGGTTCGCCGGACCGCTGGTCCGCGCCTTCGAGCATCGCGAGCAGCACGTCGGCACTGGGCGGCCGATCGCGCGGATCCTTCGCGAGGCATCGCTCTATGAGCTCGGAGATCTGAGGCGAAATGCCCTCGCGCCGTGTGGCAACCGGATCCGCCGGCTGAGCGAGATGCGCGGCCATTATCTGATATGGCGAGCTTCCGGTAAACGGCGGGGCTCCCGTCACGAGCTCATAGGCGAGCACGCCCCACGCATAAATATCGGCGCGATGGTCGGTAGCCGGGTCGCCAGCTGCCTGCTCCGGCGCCATGTATGCGGGCGTTCCGATCGCGCTTCCCGGCTGAGTCAGCCCGGTGTCCGCCGACGTTCGTGCGACGGTGATGGCTTTGGCTATGCCGAAATCGCTGACAACCGCTGAACTGCCGGCGAGCAAAATGTTCTCCGGCTTTACATCGCGGTGGACGATCCCGCGAGCGTGCGCAAAAGACAACGCCTTGGCCACGTCGCGCAGAATCGCAACGGCATCTCGAAGGGGCAGGCGGCCCGACCGGGCCAGCCGCGACCGCAGCGTTTCGCCCTCCACGTAGGGCATGACGTAGTAGGGCAGCCCGTCGGCGTCCCCGGCCGCCAGAACCGGCACCATATGAGGGTGCTGCAATTGCGCGGCGAGCTTTGCTTCCCTCGCGAAACGCTCGGCGCTGATGCCAGCCGCGAGATCGGGCTCGAGGACCTTGAGAACGACTTTCCTGCCGAGCGAGCGTTGCTCCGCGAGAAACACGCGTGACATTCCGCCACCACCGAGCTCGCGCTCGATGACATAAGCTTTGCCTAAAGCACGCTCGAGACGATCGATAAGGTCGGACACGGGGTCTGCCGCAAACGTAAACCGCGCCGTCGAACACTGCCAGCCGCCGGCGAGACCTTACGTCAGCTTCCGGGCCTCTGTAACACCGGGAGCGCGGCCTCGATCTCCGCGCGGCTCGGCTCCAGCCACGGCGGCAGCACCAGCTTCTCGCCGAGTGATTCGAGCGTCTCGTCAACGGTGAAGCCGGGACCGTCGGTCGCGATCTCGAATAGCGCGCCGCCGGGCTCCAGGAAGTACACCGACTTGAACCAGAACCGGTCGATCACGTCGGTCGGCCGCCTCTTCGCCGCGCTGATGCGCTCGCGCACCGCGAGCTCGGCGTCGAGATCCGCGACGCGCCACGCGATGTGATGCACTCCGCCGGTGCCCCACGCGCCGCGCGCGGTCTCCGGCAGCTCGCGGATCTCGAGAAACTTCCCGGACCCGCCGCCGTGCACGCCGAAGCGGTGCCAGTCGCCATCCGTGCCGAGCTCCTCGAAGCCGAGCACGCGCGTGAGAAACGTCGCGGTCGCATCGAGTGAGCGCTCCCACAGCCGCACGGAGTGCAACCCCATGATCTGCCGACTGGCGGCGATCGGGCTCTTGTCCCACGCGACGAACTCGCGCTCGTCCGCGGTCTCGGCGAGCACGAGCGGAAGTCCGTGCGGATCAGCGAACGGAAGGCAGCGCTCCCCGCGTCGCTCTTCGATAGCTGCGGTCTTCACGCCGCGGCTCTCGAGCCGCTCGATCCAGAACTCGAGCGTGCCCGCGGGAATCGCGAGTGAGACTTCCATGGTCAGGCCGATACCCGCTTTCGCCGGCGCCATCTCGGGCCAGGGAAAGAACGTGAGATCGGTGCCAGGGTGCGCGACGGCGTCGGCGTAGAACAGGTGGTAGGTGCCCGGCGAATCCTGATTGACGCTGCGCTTCACCAGACGCATCCCCAGCACGCGCGTGTAGAACTCGAGGTTCTCACGCGCGTCGCCGGCGATCGCGGTGACGTGATGCAGTCCGAGTATCTCCTTCATCCGAGCGCTCCAATCAGCCACCGGACCACGACGACGGCCAGCACGATCCCGCCGACCGCGAGCAGCGCGAACGCGGCGATGATCGCCAGCACGAAGACGCTGCTCGACTTCCTGGTCGCGGCAGGTCTGTCGATGTACCGCTCGAGTAGCGCCATGTTGCGCATGTTGGCTTTCCACGCGACGTCGAACAGATCGCCCGCCACCGGAACTATCCCCACGAGCGTGTCGAGCGCGACGTTGAGCACCATGCGCGCGAGCACCGGCTTTGGCGCGCCTAGGCGGGAGCCG
>DATKDD010000356.1:0-10208 GCA_035512875.1 Gemmatimonadaceae bacterium
CGACCTGTCCGTACGGCTCGTTGCGGGGAGGGCTCACGAACCGCACGCCCGCGGCAGAGAGCCGGGTGTAGGTCGCCGAGAAGTTCTCCACGCGAAGAAAGAAGCCGACCCGCCCGGCGAACTGCTGGCCGACCACCTGTGCTTGCACCTCGCCGTCCGCCCGCGCTAGCAGGAGGCCCGTTGTTGCTCCAGGCGGACGCACGACAACCCAGCGCTTGGCACGCCCGTCATTCGTACGCGTCGGCGTGTCCTCCACAAGATCGAATCCGAGCACGCGCACAAAGAAGTCGATCGCCGGGTCGTACTCGCACACGACAAGCGCGACTAGCTCAAGATGCGGCACAGATTGCGGATGGCGGGATGAAGCGGTCTGAGCGTGCGGAGTCGACCTAACGCCCCGCCGTTCAGCTGCAGCCGAGCCAAACGACTGCGCGCGAAGCGTGTTTCCTTCGATCGGCTGTCTGCTGCAATGGCTGGTTAGGCAGCGGCCAAATGCTTGAGCCGAAACGGCTGAGCGCGAAACCACGTCAGCGACCGCCACGCCCACTCGAGGGGCCCGAACCGGAAGTGCTGGAACCACCAACGGCTGTAGAGGATCTGCACGACAAAGAAAGAATTGATCAGGAGCTGGTTATGCCAACTCTCGATCCCACTCATGAGATCAAACCCATGGTAGCCAAACACCAGGATGAACATGATGGGCTGCATGAAGAAGTTCGTGAGAACCATCCGTCCCACATGGGCCAGCGGCGCGAGCACCCGCGCCGCGAGGCGCCAATGCGTGAAGAGCAGCGTGACACTCGACAGATAGAACAGCGACAACCCGATGTTGCCGAGCCCATCCGCCAGGCGCCACCCAGCAAGGGCTTTGGGAAGCATGATTCCCTTACCCGCGAAGAAACCACCAAAAACGTCGAGCGCGTTACCTGCTACACCGAACACCAGCGCCACGACCGCCACCCAGACAAAGAGGCGCGTGTGCCGGCCCGCGTCGTGAAGGAGACGTCTCCGCCCGGCGTACAAGCCGAGCAGGAACATGAACAAGGCCTGGATATAGCTGTTGACCTGCCACCACCGCACCGTCGCTATCCGCTCTGTGTATTGCGCGCGCACTATTTCGGCGTGTCTGCATACCTCAGCGCGGTAGGCGTCGGTGAGACCGGGGATTTGACACCAGGCCGGAGGATTGGCCCACGCTATCGCCGTGCTCAGCTGCGTGCTAACGCGCTCGGCCTCCACACGCTCCGGATCGACGCGCGTCAACAGCTGCCCTCCGGGGATCGCCGGGGACATCGAGAACACCAGCCAGGCCGCCGCGAGGGCTAGGATGAAGCTGGGTCGCAGCCGGCGGACCATGAGCAGAACGACCGCGAGCACTGCATAATCGATCAGGATTTCGTTCGCTCGCACGAAGACGAAGTGCACCACCCCGATGAAAGCAAGAATTACGGTTCGCCACAGGTACCGCAGCACGAACGGCCGCTTCGCCTCCTCCGCACGGATGAGCTGGATCGCAAAGCCGAGTCCAAAGAGAAAGGCGAACAGCGCGACGAACGAGCCGCCGAAGAGGAACCTGATCAGGTTGGATAACGCCTCACCCGCGGCGTTCTGGTGGTTCACCTGCAGCATCCCGAGCAGCGCGAAGCCGCGCAGCACGTCGAGGAGTGGAATGCGCTCCTGCGGTTGGACCGGACCTGCTTCCCGGGGGACCGGAGAGGCCGGAATGCGCGGCGTGTCGAAAGCCGTGATTCCGGCCGGCAACGATGCTTCACTCACGGGAGCCTCCTCACGGTGTCGGAAGCGGGCTCTTGCGCAATGGCCGGCCATGTGTAGCGCAGCAGCAAACCGTGCGATCCGGTGATGATGGCATCGCCGGAAGTGTCAAAGATCACGCCCGTGAGGTCGCGCGTCGTTCCAGCCATCTCCCGCCGCCACGTGAGGCCGCCGTCGCTGGTCGTGAGCATCGTGCCGGCAGATCCCACGATGATACCGTGCGATTCGTCCGCGAACGCCACGCCGCGGAGGAGGAGCGGCGTGCCGGATTCACGACGCGTCCAAGTCGCGCCGCCGTCACCCGTATGAAGAATCACTCCCTGCTGGCCCACCGCAACCGCCGTGTTGGCGTCCACGAGCGCGACCGACCACAGGAGATCCCACATCAGGCCGTGGTGCAGTTTTGTCCAGTTCCGCCCGCCGTCGGTGGTCTTGAACACCGCACCGGAGCTGCCTACCGCTATCGCGATTTGTGAGGATGCCATGTCGACGGCAGCCAGGCCGCCTCGCACCTCGCAGATATCGCACGATTGCGTGCGCCAGGTCAGGCCACCATCCTCGGTCCGCACGATCCCGGGCCGGCGACCTGCCACGGCGATTCCGTGTATGCGGTCGCCGAAAGCAGCGTCCGTGAGGTTGAGCTTTGTGCGGCTCTCTACCGGCGTCCAGGTCTTCCCGCCGTCCACTGTCCGCTGAATCGTTCCCCCCGCCCCCACCGCGACGCCGACGAGCGGGTCGAGGAATTCGATGTCGTGCACCGGCTGCTTGCCCGCCGCCTCGCTTTTCTTGAACGTGCCGCCGCCCGCGGAGCGAAAGATGAAGTTGCCGGCCCCGATCACGAGCGCGTCACCGCCGGCCCACGCGACAGCACTTTTCCCAATAGTGCCCATATCGGGTGTTTGGCGTGCGCGGTTCCACTTCGCGCCGGCATCAGCGCTGCGGAAGATGCGGCCGCCGTAGGTCACAGCAACAAGCGCCTGGCCGGCCGGCGTCACACTCGCGAACCAGTTCGACGTCTCCGACGCGGCCGCCGGACTGCCCGGTTCCGCGGTGCCTCGCACCGGGTCGGCCGCTTGCCAGGTCAGCCCCTGGTCGCTGGACCGAATCGAGCCGCCCGCCTCGCCCACGGCGACGATGCTCCCGTCGCTCGTAGCGGTTACGCCGTACAGCCGGTCGCCTTCCGGCACGCCGGTCTTCGCCCACGTCGCGCCACCATCCGTCGTCCGCAGCACGACTCGCTCAGCGCGCCAGCGCCGGTCGTCGCCGCCCACGGCGACGCCCGTCGTTGCCGTGACGAAATGCAGGCCGCGTAGCGCCGCACGCGTCTTGCTCTCGAGCGGCGCCCAGGTCAGGCCACCGTCGGTGGACCTCACGAGCGTGCCGTCATCGCCCACAGCGACCGCGACAGCCGGGCTCGCGAATCGCACCGCGCGCAGTGTTGAGCTCGTGCCGCTCGCCACCTGCTGCCACGCGCCTCCGCCATCTGTAGTACGAAACACCACACCGTCTTCGCCCACTATGACGCCGACGGCCGGCCCGCTGAACGCTACCGCGCGCAACTCGGCCGCCGAGCCTATGCCGATCATCGTCCAGGAGTGGCCACCGTCCGCGGTGCGGAGCACCGTGCCGCCCGCGCCCACCGCCACGCCGTTCGTCGCATCAGCGAACGCCACGCCCCTGAGCGATCGATCCGTTCCGCTCTCAACGGACGTCCACGTGACCCCGCCATCGGTCGTCACGATGATCTCGCCGAGTTCCCCCACGGCCGCGCCCGCGCTGGGACCGGTCAGATCCACGGCGTTGAGCAGTGCGTGCGGACCCAGGAGCCACTCGATGTGGGCCGACGGGCCCTGGCCGGGGACGACGGGCGGAGCTGGTGTGTGCGAGCGGTCACACGCTGTCGCCGCGAGCAACGCGAGCGCACACGATGTCCGTCGAAGGATACGCAATCTGAGGCAGATGGCACGCATCAGCACACCTCTCGGCGTTGGATCAATTGACTAAACGCCCACCTCTCGCCAGCATGTCAGTTCCGCAACTTCCTCCAACGGTGCTGGTGACCCCGCACGATATCGAACCGGCCAACCCGGACGCTCGTTGATGGCCGGATTCATGGCGATCCAATCCTACAGGTCGTTCGGACCGGCGGAATGGCCATCTTGGCTAATGGCGAGCCTGTACCTCAATTGTTGCTAGTGGACCATGTTGTGAAAGCGCGGCGCTGCCTAACGCCTCGCCGATAAGTTGCGGGCGCCGAAGGCGACCGTCAACTTCATCGGCTTGTTATGCCGCTCGCGCGGAACTTGCCTCGGGATTGAGGCAGCAAGTCACCGGGAAGATGCCGACGGCCAGCCCTGTAGACGGCCTCGATTGATCTTGTGTTTCTGATATCCTGCAACGGGTCCGACCGCAGGAGGACAAAGTCGGCCGTCTTCCCTGGCGCAATCGTGCCGACATCCGAGAGCACCCCGAGGTACTCAGCTCCATTGCGCGTAGCGGCGAGCAATGCTTCGCGCGTGGGGATGCCGGCGGAGACCAGAAACTCTAGTTCACGGTGAAGACTCACCCCCGGCGTAATCCAGGGCATGCCCACGTCAGTGCCCGTCGCGATACGGACACCGGCGTCGTGGAACAGCCTTACCATGGAAAGCGCAATCGAAAACAGACCTCTGGCTGCTGGCATGTCCCACTCTGGAAACTGGCGCAAGAGCGGATGCCGTGCCGCCCATCCGTCTCCCCAGGTTGCGGTCACGCGAGGTGGGGCAAGCGCTGGTTCCAGTGTAGCCAACACACGCAGGTCATCGCCGTACATCATAGCGTTGATGTTTACCAATGTGGGATCAACGGTGACGTCATGGTCAACCAGTGTCGCAACCAGGTCAGTGAACCACTTCCCCCCAAGATCGACGGCTTCGAGGAACTTGGCATACCGCTGAGCCATCGACATGACTCGCAGCTGCTCCGGTGGCGCAACGTTAAGTGGAATCCATCGCAGTTGCTCGCGGTGTTCCGGTTCCACGAGTTCCCACGTCGGTCCGGCATGACCGCTGTGCGTCAATCCATCAATGCCAGCGGATGCGGCTTCGGTCCAACTGGTTACTCCCATGTGACCGACGACCTTAAGCCCATGGGTATGCGCCGCCGAGACAGCCACCGTCACCAGTTCGGGTGAAAGTTGCCGATAGAGCTTGATCCAGTCGACGCCCGACGCTGCCTGGCGCGTGATTTCGGCTTGCACCTCCTCCTCAGTCGTGACTTGAACTCCCCATGGCTCCAGATCCAGTCGCGACGTCAGTGGTCGGCCAGCCACAAACATTCGAGGGCCGTGGATTTCACCAGCTGCCAGTCGTTGCCGAAGATGTGTGCCCTGCTCTGGTGAGGAACCAGGGCTCCGAATTGTCGTAATGCCGAACGCTAACAGCATTCGTAACGCCTCGATTTCCGCACCCATTGGCACATGAACGTGAACGTCGATGAAGCCGGGAATCAGATATTGACCCGAGACATTCGTTATCGTGGCGTCGCTTGGGTATCGGAAATCCCCGACGCGGCCCACTCGCACAATGCGCTCTCCTCGCAAGATGACCACTGACTTTTTCAGTGGGGCCTCTCGCGCCGGGTCGACAATCGTGGCTCCCTCCAGAATCAGGAGTCCACTCTCGGTAAGCACCTCGGGAGGGCGGCTGCACCCGATAACAAGGACTCCGACGGCCGCGACGAGCACATGTCCGAGCGTGGGCATCATCGTACTCTCGTTGGCGGCATAACTATTCAATTATACGGTCAGGATAGACTGCGACTCCGCACGAATTCCCGCAACCGTACGCCGGGTTTCACCGCCGATCAAACTTCTTCCACTGATGGAAGACCATACGTAGTGGTTTAGAATTCCGTACGCCGCCCGACCATGCGAATTAGGCTGCAAGTAGGCGGCTGCGTTGCTCCGCGTCACCATCTCCGGAGAATAGAGGGCGTCGAGGTCCTCGATAATTCGCTCGCGCGCATCCGCTTTTGCAGGATTACAGGCGGTCGGCCGGGCTGCGAACGCCAAGGCCGCCTCGGTTCAAGACATGCGTGTACACCATCGTCGTGCGCACGTCGCTATGGCCCAGCAGCTCCTGGATTGTGCGGATATCCGAGCCGGATTCCAACAGGTGCGTCGCGAACGAGTGGCGAAGCGTGTGACAGGTCGCTCGCTTTGCGATCCCGCTCGCGCGAACGGCCACAGTGAACGCACGCTGAATGACCGTCTCATGCAAATGGTGCCTGCGACGGACGTTCGTGGTGCGCTCGCGATACAACCGGGTAGCGGGAAATACGTACTGCCAAGCCCATTCGCGATCGGCGTTCGGCAGTTTGCGCCCCAGAGCCCCGGGAAGCGGGGCACCTCTCGCACCAGCGGCGAGATCCCGTTGGAATTGCGCCTGCACGCGGCGCATGTGCACGCGCAAAGCCGGGACCGCCGCCCTCGGCAACGGCACCCGCCGGTCCTTATCTCCCTTTCCGCTACGCACGAGGATTTCAGCGCGATCGAAATCAATGTCCTTCACGCGCAGACCCAGGCACTCGAGCAAACGCAGCCCGCTCCCGTACATCAGAACCGCGCACAGCCGCGGGACACTACGCATCCGGGAGAGAATCATGCGGACCTCATCGGGCGACAGCACTACGGGCAAGCGGCGGCCAGCTTTTGCACGCGCCACCCCCGACACAAAACCTACGGGCCGTGACAGCACCTCCCTGTACAGGAACAGAATCGCTTGTAGTGCCTGGTTCTGAGTGGATGCGCTGACGTGCTTATCCGTCGCCAGGTGGGTCAGGAATTCCGCGATCTCGGGCTCGCCCATGGTCGTGGGATGGCGCCGATCATGGTAAAGAATGAACCGACGGGCCCAGTCGCAGTACGCCGTCTCAGTCCGATGGCTGTAGTGACGAGTGCGAAGCCTATTGCGTAAACGTTCCAGCAGCCGCAGCCGACGGTCAGGCTCCGGGCGCCGCCCGAGATGAAAAACGGGGATGGTTGGGTTGGACGGGACAGCCATCGACAAACAGAATCGAGCTGTCGGTACCTGAACGCGAAGTCGTTCTCACGCGGCCACGTTCATAACCCCGCGACCGTTGCCGGCCGGGGCTACGCCCCGATCGGATGCCAGGTCGTCTTGAACTCGATGAAGTTGCGGATCTCGTACACGCTCTGCGCGGACTCCGAGAACCAGTCGATCACCTGCTCCGCCGACCGCGCGCGCAGCCGCTTCACGCTCTCGGCGGCGCCGAGCGCGAGCTCCCTCTTCTCGGCGGCAGGCACGACGGCGTCTAGACCGCGGATGTGCGTGTGCGTCGCGAACGTCGGCACCAGCTCCTTCCGCTGCCCTGTGAGGATGTTGACCACGCCGCCGGGAAGGTCCGACGTCGCGAGCATCTCGCCGAGCACGATCGCGGGATACGGATGCTGCTCCGACGCCAGCACGACGACCGCGTTGCCGCTCACGATCACGGGCGCGACCTGCGAGATCAGCGCGAGCAGCGGCGAGCCGTCGTCCACGATCACGCCGACGATCCCGACGGGCTCGACGACGGTGAAATTGAAAAACGGCCCCGACACGGGATTGGTATTGCCGAGCACCTGCTCGAATTTGTCGGCCCAGCCGGCGTAGTAGATCAGCCGGTCCACGGCGGCGGCGACTTCCCGCCGCGCGACGGTCGGGGAAACTCCGCTCGGTCCGGATATCGCCGCGGCCATCTCGTCGGAGCGCGACTCGAGCATCTCGGCGAGCCGGTACACGATCTGCGCGCGGTTGTACGGCGTGCGCTTGGCCCAGGACGCGCCGGCCTTCGCGGCGGCTTCGACGGCGTTGCGGAGATCCTTGCGCGTGCACAGCGGAATGTTGGCGAAGAAGTTCCCGTCACCGCCCTTGAGCGGGTAGGTGCGGCCGGATTCGGACCTGATGAATTCGCCGCCGACGTAGACCTTGGGGGTCTTCGCAACAGAGACGCGGGGCTTCGACGGCGCTGCGTGCTGCGTGCTGCGCCCTGAAGAGGACGAGCCATTTCCGGACTTCCGATTGTCGCCCGGCATCAGAGCAACCTCACGTAGTCGAGGAGCCCCTGCCTGCCGCCTTCCCTTCCAAAACCCGATTCCTTGTAGCCGCCGAAGGGCGAGGAGGGATCGAACTTGTTGAAGGTGTTGGCCCACACGACGCCGGCCTTCAGCTCGGTGCTCATCTTGAGGATGCGCGAGCCCTTGTCGGTCCACACGCCGGCGGACAATCCGTACGCAGTGTTGTTCGCCTTCTCCACCGCTTCCTCCAGCGTGCGGAACGTCAGCACGCTCAGCACCGGGCCGAAGATCTCCTCGGTGGCGATGCGGTGGCTCTGCGTCACGCCGGTGAAGATCGTCGGGCGATAGAAGAAGCCGGAGCCCGGCAGCCGGCAGGCCGGCTGGAACATCTTCGCGCCCTGCTCCACTCCCGACTGCACCAGCTCCTCGATCTTCTCCAGCTGCGCGCGCGAGTTGATCGCGCCGATGTCGGTGTTCTTGTCCAGCGGATCGCCCACGCGCAGCACGGCGATGCGGCGCTTCAGCTTCTCGACGACCTCGTCCGCGACCGATTCCTGCACCAGCAGCCGGCTGCCCGCGCAGCACACGTGCCCCTGGTTGAAGAAGATCCCGTTGACGATCCCTTCCACTGCCTGGTCCAGCGGCGCGTCGTCGAACACGATGTTGGCGGCCTTTCCGCCCAGCTCCATCGTCATTTTCTTGTCGCTGCCGGCGAGCGAGCGCATGATCAGCTTGCCGACTTCGGTCGAGCCTGTGAACGCGACCTTCGCCGCGACCGGATGCGACATCACCGCCGCGCCCGTCTCGCCCGCGCCAGTCACGAAGTTCACCACTCCCGGCGGGAGATCGGCTTCCTGCAGCAGCTCGGCGAACTTCATCGCCGTCACCGACGTGGTCTCCGCCGGCTTGAGCACCACGCAGTTTCCGGTGGAGATTGCCGGCGCGATCTTCCACGCCAGCATCAGCAGCGGGAAGTTCCACGGAATCACCTGGCCGACGACGCCGAGGGGCTCGGTCGGACGGCCGGGTATCGCGTACTGGATCTTGTCGGCCCAGCCGGCGTGGTAGAAGAAGTGCGCGGCCGTCATCGGCACGTCGAAGTCGCGCGACTCCTTGATCGGCTTCCCACCGTCCATCGTCTCGGCAACCGCGAACTCGCGCGCGCGGTCCTGGATGAGCCGGGCGATGCGATACACGTACTTGCCACGCTCCTTCCCCGGCATTTTCCGCCAGGTCGAGTCGAATGCGATCTGCGCCGCCTTGTACGCGCGGTCCACGTCGTGCGTGCCGGCCACGGGGATGCGCGCGAGCTTCTTCTCCGTCGCGGGGTTGATCGAGTCGAAGTACTTCCCGCTCTCCGGCGCGACGAACTCGCCGCCGATGAATAGCTCGTACTGCGATTTGATCTTCGGGTCCGCGCTCTCCGGCGCGGGATCGAACTCCCACAGGTCGCCGAAGATGAGCTCGGGGACGCGCGCGACCGTCGCCGCCTGCGTCTTCTTGCGCGCTTTCGGCGCGGCCTTGGTCAGACTCATCAGTAGCTCCCGCTCGCTTCGGAGAAGTAATACGGCGCCTGGTACGCGCCGGTCTTCTGTTTCTCGATCTGCCGGAGAAGGTCGTTCAGCAGCGCGCTCGCGCCGAACCGGTAGCGCGTGTTGTTCAGCCACGCGTCGCCGAGCGTCTCCTTCACGGCAACGAGATAGTGCAGCGCCTGCTTCGCAGTGCGTATCCCGCCAGCGGGCTTCATCCCGATCGGCGTGCCCGTCGCGAGGTAGAAATCGCGGATCGCCTCGAGCATCACCTGCGTGTTCGCGATCGTCGCGCTGCCGGACGCCTTGCCCGTGCTCGTCTTGATGAAGTCGTCCGCGCGCAGCACGCGCATCGCCAGCATGGACGCCGCGCGGATGTTGTCGTACGTCTCGAGTTCGCTCACCTCGAGAATCACCTTGAGCGTGGATTCGCCGCACGCGTCCACCACCGCCGCGATCTCGTCCTGCACCGCGTCCAGCTCGCCGGAGAGGAAGAGGCCGCGGTTGATCACCATGTCCACTTCATCGGCGCCGTCGGACACCGCCTGCCGCACTTCCTGCAAGCGCAGCTTGAGCGAGCTCTGTCCCGATGGGAACGAAGTCGCGACCGACGCGACCTTGATGGACGTGTCCGCCAGCAGCTTGCGCGCGTGCTTGACGAGGAACGGATAAATGCACACGGCCGCGACCGACGGGATCTCCGGGTTAGTGCTCGGCGCTCTCGCCTTCTGGCAGAGCGACGCGATCTTGCCGGGCGTGTCCTTCCCTTCGAGGGTGGTGAGATCCACCATGGACACCGCGGTCTTGAGCCCCCACAACTTGGAGCCCTTCTTGATGCTGCGCGTGGT
>DATKDD010000357.1:0-2826 GCA_035512875.1 Gemmatimonadaceae bacterium
CGCAGCTGCAGCTCGCGAGCGCGCGTGCGGTACTGTGCGTTGCTGCGTGCCGCGGCGGCTTCCTGCACCCGCTGCTCCCTGCTGAAGCCGTCGAAGATCGGAATCGATACCGTGGCCGTCAGCGAGAACGGCTGCTTCTGAAAGTCGAATGGAAACTGCTTGTTCTCGGACAACAGCGCTTGACGATCGGCGTCGGTGAATGCGATCGTGCCGCAATCGAACGACCGGGGTGGAAGTCCGGCCCCGGCCCGAATTGAATCGTTCGTGAAGCAGCTAGCGCGCTGCGACAGGGTTCCTGCCTGGGCCTGCTGCACGAGAAAATTCGGATTGGTGCTCTCGTACGTATAGCCGCCCCATCCGGTGCTCAACGACAGGGTCGGAAGGTACTGCGAGCGCGCCTGCTTGACGCCCACGTCGGCCGCGTGATCTCGCGCTCGTAATGCTTCGAGCGCGGGGTTCCGCGCCTGCGCCTGGTCGAGAAGCTGATCCAGTGAAAACGATGGCTCCGTGATCGCGAACTGGCTCGTCAGGTTCACCGACGGCGGCTGCATCACGCCCATGAGCGAGAACAGCCGCAGCTTCTCCACCTCGGCCGTGTTGTGTGCCTGAAGCGCATCTACCTGCGCCTGTCCAACCTCCACTTCCGCGCGCGTGACGTCGAGCTGCGTTCCCGCGCCCACGGTCGCGCGAGCGCGCGCCAGATCGAGCTGCTGCTGCGCGGTAATGACCAGCGTGTCCTGCAGTTCTGCCTGTGCCTCCGCCTTGAGCGAGGCGAAGTACTGCTGCGCCACCGCTGACTTGAGCGTTTCCTCGTTGGCGGTCAGATCGGCCTCGGCCGCGTTCAGATTGGCCCGCTGCACGCTCGGTCCCAGAAGGGTGGAGCCGCTGACGCGATACTGCAGGCCGAGCCAGTAAGAAGACTGACGGATGTCGCCGGTCTCGAACTGCACGCCGTTGATCGGCTGGGATCCGCCCTCGCGGAACTGGGACGAGAAAGAGAGGTCGGCCGCCGGCAGCAGATTGCCGTACGCGCTGCGCAGCGCGGCTCCCGCGGTGCGGCGCGAATTGCGCGTCAGCGCAAGCTCCGGGTTGTTTCGCTCAGCGAGTGCCTGCGCTTCCTGAAGCGTCAGCGTTGCGCCTTCCTGCGCGGAAGAGAGCGTGGGAGCGGCCAGAGCGAGCGCAAAAAGCGCCGCGACGCGGTGTACGAACATGGAACGCATCGTCTGCAATCCTCGATTTCGGTGGAGTCGCTCACTCATACGGGAGGGTGGACGAGCCGGTTTCAAGGCTGGAACGAACAACGCCTCGCAAGGTGCGAGGCGTCGTGAGTAGTGGTCAGCGAGGAAGCTCGTCTCGTGTAGCAGTGACTCCATCTATCGTCACCTTGAGTACGCGGCCTTGCGAGTCCAACCAGACGTGTCGTGTCGTGCCGCCTGGATCGTGTACCTCGAGGCGCCGCGCAGCCACCCGTGTGCCGCCTACATCCAGCAACTCAGACCCCCCGCCACCCTCTACGTGCATTACTACCTGCACGTTGCGTCGCGGAACGACCACCGGCACACTGCCGGTGCGTCCGCTCATGGCTAAAAAGTAATACTGGTGAAAGATCTCATCATCGAGGATGATGGCACCATCGGAGACAATGTACTCCTTGGCACTTTCCCCGCCCGGGGTTCTCACGCGGGCGCTGAAGCGACCTCGGCCGATCTGCCCACGGAGGCTTTCCTGCACTTCCGGCCCGACTCGAATCTCCACCTGGTAAGCCAGGGGCGCACCCCTGGGGTCGGTTCGAACGGCTGGAGCCAGCCGTCGCTCCTGGTAGGCGACCGTGGCTGTGCCTGTGAGCATGTCGCCCCCCGCGCCTGGAGTGCGCCGGATGACGAAGTCTTCGGTCCCAATGCGGCGGCCGTCGCGGGTTATCACGAAGCGTCCCTGGTCCACGACGGTCACCTGCGCCGCGAGGAGGGGAGCTGAGACCGCCAGTGACGCGGCAAGACAAGCGAGTTGGCGCATTTAACTTGATACCCCCACGGGGGGACACCGGTTCATTCGTCCGGCGCTGCGGTGAGGAAGATTCGTTCGGCGATTCGGTCGAGCATCCGGGTAAAAATTGCCTCTCCCTTTTCGGCCGAGGCTAGCGTAGGCCGCCCGATCGAGCCCGGGCTCCCCCGCGGGACGCGCAGCCAGCCTCGGCGGTAACGGCGCAGCGCCTCGCGCGACATCATATAATCCTGCGCCCGATCCATCTGCACAAGTTCGGGCGCCAGATAGAGCATTAAGGAAGTATCGGCTTCTCCACCGTGCATGTGCTCGCGCTGACCCTCGAGGAGGTCGGAAATGTTCACCGCAAATACGTCCACTGCCCGAATGCGCCCCTCGAGCGCGAAGGCAGTCTCGATTGCCTCCTGATGCGGATCATGATCGTGGGCCGAAAGGAAGATGAACTCGCGAAAGCCCGTGCTCTCCCACGACGCGATGAGATCGTTCAACGCGCGATGCAGCGTTTTCTTCCGAAGGGAGCTATTGCCGGAGAAGGTCCGTTCCGTGGAGATGTTCACTCCATACTCCAGCGCGGGCGCGCGCAGCACCTGGTAGCGTGCCGACAGCGCATCGGCCAACCGTTCAGCGATGATCGTCGCCGTACCGATGGGAAGGTGCGGGCCGTGCTGATCACAGGTGCCAACCGGGACGATGAGTCGCGGATCGCGGGCGCACGTTTGGTCGACATCGACCGGGGACATGCACTTGAGGAGAAGCGGGGTAGAACCCGTCGAGCCGTTTGGAGAGGACATGAACCTCGTTGGTAGCGACAGGACCGCCGTCCGC
>DATKDD010000358.1:0-22614 GCA_035512875.1 Gemmatimonadaceae bacterium
CCCGGAGCTCGTGGCGGCGCAGGAGGAGCTCCTGCTCGCCAGCCGGCTCGAGGGCACCGTTTGGGAGAGTGCCGTTCCCGGTGTTCCCGCCGGGACCTCGGATCTGCTCGGCGCCGCGCGACGTCGGATGCAGCTCTGGGATATCTCCGATGCTCAAATCGAGGAGATTCTGCGCTCCGGACATGTCCAGAGAACCCTAACGCTGTATTCCCCCGTCTCGGGCGTGGTCACCGAAAAGAACGTGGTGCAGGGGCAGGCGATTCAGGCCGGACAAATGCTGTTCACCATCTCCGACCTGTCCGAGGTATGGATCGAGGCTGAGCTACGCGAGCGCGAGCTGGCGAGCGTGCGCACGGGAACGGCCGCGGACATCGAGGTGGCCGCCTATCCGGACCGATCGTTCACGGGCCGGGTCGAGTTCATCGATCCGACGCTCGACTCCCAGGCGCGAACCGCGAAGGCGCGGGTTGCCGTTCGCAACGGACGCGCGTTGCTCAAGCCAGGGATGTTCGTCACCGTTAGGCTCAAGACACCTACCCGAACGGCACTCACGGCGCCCACGTCCGCCATCATTCGCACCGGCGAGCGAACGGTCGTCTTCGTCGATGTCGGCAACGGACGCCTGACGCCGCAGGAAATCGACATCGGTCGCGTGGCCGGTGAGATCACGGAAGTCCTCGCCGGACTCGAGCCGGGACAACGCGTCGTCACCTCGGCGCAGTTTCTCCTCGACTCCGAGTCGAATCTCGCCGAGGTCATGAAGGCGATGATGGGCCAGATCGGCGCATCCGACATGGGGGACATGGACATGGACGTCATGCCAGGAGTGAGGTAACCGTCATGCTGAAGCGCATCATCGAGTGGTCGGTGAACCACAAGCTGGTGATCATCCTGGCGACGGCGGCCCTGTCCCTGGCCGGCATCTGGGCCATGCTGACCACGCCGGTGGACGCGGTGCCGGACCTCTCAGACGTCCAAGTGATCGTCATGACCGAGTGGTCGGGCCAGGCTCCTGAGCTGGTTGAGGACCAGGTCACCTTTCCGCTGTCCACAGAGCTCCTCAAGGTGCCGCGGACGAAGTATGTGCGTGGCATGAGCCAGTTCGGACTGTCCGCGGTGTACGTCGTGTTCGACGACGACGTCGACCTCTACTGGGCGCGGAGCCGCGTGCTCGAGTATCTCAACGCCGCACGCGAGCGCCTTCCCGACGGTGCGATGCCGATGCTCGGGCCTGACGCCACCGGCGTCGGCTGGGTGATGCAGTACATCCTCGCCGACACGACGGGACGATTGAACCTGGCCGAGCTTCGCAGCCTGCAAGACTGGACGGTCAAGCCCGAGCTCACCGCGGTGGCTGGCGTTGCGGAAATCGCCAGCCTCGGAGGCTTCGAGAAGCAGTACCAGATCGAAGTCGATCCGGCGCGTCTCCTCGGCTACGGCATTTCCGTATCGCAGGTGGTCGCCGCCGTTAGGTCGTCGAACCAGGACGTGGGCGGGCGCGTGATCGAGATGGGCGGCACCGAGTACGTGGTGCGTGGGCGCGGTCGGTTCGAACATCTGGACGACATTCGTCTGGTCGTACTCGGCACCGGGCCCGGTGGGACACCCGTCACCGTCGGCGACGTCGCGAACGTCCAGTTAGGGCCGGAGATCCGCCGTGGCATCGCAGAGCTCGGGGGACGAGGCGAGATCGTGACCGGCTGGGTCGTCATGCGATTCGGCGAGAACCCGTCGGCGGTGATCAAGCGTGTGAAGGCGAAAATGCGGGAGCTCGAAGGCGCACTCCCCTCGGGCGTGACGTTCGTCGAGGGGTACGACCGGTCGGGGCTGATCGATGCGGCGATCCACACGCTCCGCGAAAAGCTCGTCGAGGAATCGATCATCGTCGCGCTCGTATCGATTCTCTTCCTCCTGCACGCCCGAAGCGCACTGGTGGCGATCCTGACGCTCCCGATTGGCATCATGATGGCGTTCATCGTCATGCGACTGTTAGGGCTCAACGCCAACATCATGAGTCTGGGCGGCATCGCGATCGCAATCGGCGCCATGATCGATGCCGCGATCGTCATGGTCGAGAACCTCCACAAGCACATGGAGCGGAACGAGCGTCTTGGCAACCCGCGAGCGCACTGGGATCTAGTGATCGATGCGTCCAAGGAGGTCGGGCCCGCGCTGTTCGTGTCGCTCCTGATCATCACGCTGTCGTTTCTCCCCGTGTTCGCGCTCGAGGCGCAGGAAGGCCGCCTCTTTCATCCGCTGGCTTGGACCAAGACGCTGGCGATGGCTGCCGCGGCGCTGCTCTCCGTCACGTTCGTGCCAGTGATGATGGGGCTCCTGATCCGCGGGCGGATCCGTTCCGAGGCGGCGAATCCGGTGAACCGTGCGCTGATCCGGAGCTACCGGCCCGTGATCGGATTCGTGCTGCGGCATCGTTGGGCGACGATCGGCGGTGCGGTCGCAGTTCTGCTGGTCACGATCGTGCCGTGGTCCCGTCTCGGAAGCGAGTTCATGCCGCCGCTCAACGAAGGCAGCGTGATGGACATGCCCTCACTCTTTCCCGGAGTCGGCACGGCGCAAGCCAAACAGATTCTCGTGCAACGCGACTCGGCGCTCGCCGCGATCCCCGAAGTCAAGACGGTACTCGGAAAGATCGGCCGCGCCGAGTCGGCGACCGACATGGCGCCGATGTCGATGATCGAGACGATCGCCGTCCTCGAGGAGCGCGATAAGTGGCGCCCTGGCGTGGACTACGATTCACTCGTCGCGGAGATCAACGCGCGCGTGAAAACGCCCGGCGTGGCCAACATGTGGTCGATGCCTATCAAGAATCGACTCGACATGTTGGCGACGGGAATCAAGACGCCGGTCGGAATCAAGATCTTCGGACCGGACCTGACGACGCTGGACCGGATCGGCAAGCAGATCGAGGGGCTTCTCCCGCGAGTCGATGGCACCAACTCGGTGTTCGCCGAGCGCGCGGTCGGCGGCCGGTATCTCGACGTCGCGGTGAATCGCGAGGCGGCGGCGCGTCACGGTCTCACGGCCGACGAGGTGCAGATGGCGATGATGGCCGCCGTGGGGGGGATGCCGGCCGGTACGGTCATCGAAGGGCGGGAGCGCTACTCGGTGCTGGTCCGCTACCCGCGCGAGCTCCGCCAGACGCCGGAGCAGATCGGCGATGTGCTCGTCGCCGCGCCGACAGGCGCGCAGCTGCGACTCGGCGAGCTGGCGGACGTTCGCGTGGTTCAGGGGCCGCCGCTCATCAAGAGCGAGAACGCGACGCTGAACAACATCGTCTACATCGACGTTAGGAATAGAGACATCGGCGGCTACGTGTCCGAGGCGAAAGAGCTGCTCGAGCGCGAGTTGGAGCTGCCACCTGGGTATCGGCTCGAGTGGTCCGGACAGTTCGAGGCGATGGAGCGCGCGAACGCCAAGCTTCGCGTTGTCGTACCGATCACGCTGGCGATCATCTTCCTCCTGCTCTATTGGCACTTCGGTAGCGTGACCGAGAGCGCCCTCGTCATGCTGTCGCTCCCCTTCGCGCTGGTCGGCGGCGTGTGGCTGATGTGGCTGCTCGACTACAATCTGAGCGTAGCGACCGGCATCGGATTCATCGCGCTCGCCGGAGTGGCCGCCGAGACGGGGGTGGTGATGCTGCTCTATCTCGACCACGCCTATCGCGATCGGCGAGAGGGTGGGCGGCTTCGCGGCCGGTCCGACGTGGATGCCGCGGTGGAGTACGGCGCGGTCGAGCGCGTCCGCCCGAAGATGATGACCGTGGTCGCGATCATCGCCGGTCTCCTGCCGATCCTGTGGAGCCAGGGCGCCGGTGCCGACGTCATGAAGCGAATCGCGGCGCCGATGGTCGGCGGGATGGTATCGAGCACCATCCTTACCTTGGTCGTGATCCCGGCCGTCTATTCGTTATGGAAGGAGTGGGAAGTGGCGCGTCGGACGCGTCGTTTCCATGAGGGCGCCGGCACGCCCCTTCAGGCAGATGGACGCACTCCTGCGGCCATCGCGGGGCCACCCGGCTAATCACTCACCGTGAAATCGGCAAGATCCCAGAACAGCTCGGGGGCTTACCTGCTCGCGCCGAGCTCAAACGGTGGCTCCGGTCCCTCCCAGGCTTTGCGATAGGCGGCGAGCGCTTCGTCGGCCGCGCCGGTCTTTCCCTGCGCTCGCAGGCTCTCGGCCAATCCGTAAAGCGACCAGCCATTGTCCGGGAAGCGGTCGAGATCCTTCCTGAACGCCTGCTCGGCATCCGCCGGCCGCTTGGCCGCCAGCAGGACTGCGCCTAACTCCTGATGGACGGGCACCGTCCACTCGGGCGGCTCGCCGTAGACAAGCGACGCCTCCGCCTTCGCCGCGCGACGGAGATGTGCTTCCGCCGCACTGAAATCTCCGCGTGCGGCCGCGATCCGGCCGGCGAGCACGCCCTCGGCGATCTTCGCCACGCTCAACGCGGAGTTGAACTCGAGGCGCATCGTCGCGAGAGTCGTGTCCCGCAGCGCTGCGCGTACCCGCTCGAGCGCCGCTTCCGCTCCCCGCAGGTCGTTGGTCGCGGCTAGCGCGCGCCCTCGCGCGTACTGCCACATCATTCGCGCATGGGGCAGACCCTGAGCCGGCTCGGGCGCACGCAGAATGTCGTCCCATCGCTCGAACCGCGCGTACAGCTGGAGTGCCCGGGTCAGATGGTGCTGCATGAACGTCAGCCCCTGGGTACCGGCCATCTCCTGCGGCACGATCTCGCCCATCTTTTCGGCAGATTCGACCGCCTGACGCTCACGGCCGATCATGCTCGCCGCGAACGCGAGGAAGTCGTAGTTGTGCGGGTAGTAGCCTAACGTGTACACGCCGGCGCCGGGAGCCTGGTCGCGAATGAAGGTCTCGTCGGCGTGCGTCGCGTGCTCGTTGGCCTTGATGGCGTCGAGATACCTGCCCACCCGGATGTAGATGTGTCCCGGCATGTGCACCAGATGGCCGGCACCGGGCATCTGCATCGCCAGCCGCTCCGCGCAGGCCACCGCGCGCCGAGGATATACCTCCTCTACCGCGTGGATGTAGAAGTGACAGGCGCCTGGATGGTTCGGATTGCGTGACGTCACCCGCTCGAGGCTGGCGAGCGCGCGATCGATCCCGGGCTGCGGCTTGCCGTCCTCCGTCCAGTATTGCCACGGGCGCAGATCCATCAGCGACTCGGCATGCAGCGTCGCGATCTCGTTGTCGTCAGGATAGCGCGTGGCAAGCGCCTCCATCGCCCGGGAATAGGCCGAATCGAGCGCCCCTCTATCGGATGGCGGAACCTTGGCATAACGAATCGACAGCGCATCGATCAAGGCGCGCTCCCGCTCGTTCGCGCTCGCGGAGTTTGCCAGTGCCTTCTGAATCGCCTCGTATGCCTGCACCGCATTTGCCGAATCCATCGGGACGTTGATGTTCGGGCCGAGCGCGAGCGCCTTGCCCGCGTAGCATATCGCGCAGGTGGAGTCCCGCCGCGCCGCCTCCTCGAACGCGCGGATAGCCTCGGCGTGGTTGAAGGCGTAGTACAGTCGAAGCCCCTGATCGAAGTACGCCTGCACCGCGGGAAGGCGACTGGAAATCTTGTAATGATGGCTTCCGAGATTGTCGTAAATGGGAACGGAGTCGGCGGGGGATGCAACCGCGTGTCCGGCATGGTGCGGTGTCTGCGCCGCGGCCGCAACGGTGCTTGCGGCGGAGTATGCCAGCAGGACCGGCAGCCAGCCGATAATGCCGCGCCGTGTAGCGTGAGTTACCAACATTATGCCTCCTTGGACGGAAATTGCCTCAGCCTCATATGCGAAGATTGCGGAGGGAAAGCGACAGGGAGGCGTGGAAGCGCCGCTCAATAGTCGACATCCCGCGGAAGCGTCAGAGTGAAGGCGCTTCCCCGTCCCAGCTCACTCTCCGCGGTCAGATCGCCTCCCATGCCGCGCGCCAGATCGCGGCTGATCGCGAGACCCAGCCCGGTGCCCTCGGAAGAGCGGGTCGCACTGTCGTCCACCTGAATGAACGGCTCGAAGATTCTTTCCAGAAAGGCCGATGGAATGCCCAAGCCGGTGTCGCTCACGCGAATATAGACCAGCGTTTCCGACGACGGATCGTTGCCGCCGGTGACGACCACACTCCCCCCCGCTCCGGTGAACTTGACTGCGTTGGACAACAGGTTGAGGAGTATCTGCTCCACCTTCTCGGGATCGACACGCGCTATGGCCGCGGGAGGCACCGAGATCTCCGCCAGCAGTCCGCGGGCCGCGATCTGCGGCTCCACCATCGGCATCACGTTCGCCACCAGGCCGGCGAGACCCACGCTCTCCACCGTGTAGTGGACGCGCCCCACCTCGATCCGCGAAAGGTTGAGCAAATCGTTGATCAGCCGAAGCAGATGCCGCTGGCTGCGGTCGATGCGGCCGAGTGCCTCACGCTGCGCGTCGGTCACCGATCCGTGCACACCCATCTCGAGCAGTTGAACATAGCCGCCGATGGCGTTGAGCGGAGTGCGCAGCTCGTGGCTCATCACAGCCAGGAACATGCTCTTTCCCTGGTTGGCTTCGTTTGCCGCGACGCGTTGCCGCTCTAGCTCCTCACCCCGGCGAACCAGCTCGTCGTTGAGCGTCTGCAAGGCCTCGCCCTGTATCGTCAACTCACTCGCCTGATCCTCGAGATGTTGCTGCTGCAGCTCCAGTTCCAGCGACTGCGACTCCAGCTGTCTGTTTGCCCTCTCCAGCTCGGCAGTGCGCGACTGAAGCGCCTGGTGGGCGCTCTCCGCTTCCTGTTTAGCCTGCAGAAGGGCGTCCTCGAACTTTCGACGCTCCCGCACCTCCATCAGCACACAGTCGGTTACATGCCCGCTGCCGCGCGGCCGGCGCACGGCGTTGCACAACACCCCGATCTGCTCCCCGTCCTTGCCGCGGAGGAGCATGAATATCTCCTCGGCCTTGCCGTGAAGCCTGACGAGGGGAAACAGGTGCGTCTGGTAGAAGATCCTGCTGCCTACGGCGAGGATCGTTTCCACGTGCCGTCCGATCAACTCGTCACGGTCGTAGCCAAGGCGCCCGGTGAGAGTTGCGTTCACCGCGAGCATTCCGCCGTCGTCGCCGAATGACACGAAGCCGCACGGCGCCAGATCCAGCTGCTCGTCCACGCTCGACCTCCGAACTGTCGTCAGGCGGTAGCCGGCGATGCCAGATATTCCTTGATGAGCATGACCGTCTCGTCGGGGTCGCTCATGTGCGGACAGTGGCCAGTTGCCCTCATTACACGCAGCGTGCTTCCCGGCATTTCCCGGTGGAGGTATTCCCCAACCTCCTGAGGCGCCACCATGTCATCGGAGCACTGCAGTAGAAGCGACGGCACCGAGACCCGCGTCAAATCGGCGCGATTATCGGCCAGGAACGTCGCTTCCGCGAAGTTGCGCGCGATGATCGGATCAGTGGAGCAGAAACTGGCGGTGAGCTCCTCGCCGAGCTCGGGACGATCGTCGTTCTTCATGATCGCCGGCGCCAGGAAGTTGGCCCATCCGATGAAATTACGGTCCATCATGTCGAGCAGCCCCTCTATGTCCGCGCGCTCGAAACCTCCCACGTAAGGCGATTCGTTGATGTAGCGCGGCGAAGGACCAATCAGGATGAGCCGCTCGAACCGTCCCGGCTGCTGGTTGGCGGCCAGCACACCGATCATGCTGCTAACGGAGTGGCCGACGAAGATTATGTCGTCGAGCTCCAGTGCCTCTACGACATCGAGTATGTCGCGTGCGTAGCCCTCCAGGGTGCCGTATCGCTCGGCATCGTACGCCTTGACGTCGGAGCCCCCGGCCCCGACGTAGTCGAACAGGACGATGCGGTACTCGTCCTGGAAATCGGGCGTAATGAACCGCCACATGTTCTGGTCACAGCCGAAGCCGTGAGCGAAGAGCATCGGCTGAGTGCCGCGGCCAAACATCTTGACGTTGTTCCGCCGCAGAATCTCGGCGTACCGTGGATGCCGATCGCCGGTCACGGCACTACCGGCGGGCGCCCGATCTGATACTCCTTTGGAGGCTCCGCGCCCATCAAATGCCTGACGAAATAGTCCCACCGGCGGCGCATCATGTAGTTGTTGTCGGCGCCGTAGCCGTGACGCGCATGCGGAAACATCAGCAGATCGAAGTCCTTACCCGCCTTGATGAGCGCGTCCACCACCAGCGTGGTGTTGTACGGAGGCACGTTGTCATCCATCGCGCCGTGCGCGAGGAGCAGTTTGCCCTGCAGGTTCGCCGCGTGCGTCTGGTTCGCTTCATCGGCGTAGTTGTCACTCGGTCCATTCTTCACCAGCAAGCCCTGGTACCGCTCGCCCCAGTCGTCCTCGTAGTTGCGATTGTCGTGATTGCCCGACTGGGCTATACCCACGCGGAAGAAATCGGGATGCCGGAACATCGCCGCCGCGGCGGCGAACCCCCCGCCGGAATGCCCCCAGATGCCCACCTTCTCGATATCGATGAATGCGTGGCGCTCCGCCAGCTGTCTCATCCCGGCGATCTGATCGGGGAGGGTATTGTCGCCCATCTTGCCGTAGTAGGCGTCGTGGAACTCCTTGGACCGCCCCGGCGTCCCCATCCCGTCGATCTCGACGACGACGAAGCCTAACTCGGCGACCGCCTGATTGTCGGAGCGTGCGGGGGAGAAGCTGCGGGTGCCAACGCTTCCCGATTGCGGTCCGGGATAGATGCGATTGATGATCGGGTAGCGCCTGGTGGAATCCATGTTGGACGGCGTGTACATCAGCCCGTAGATGTCGGTCGTGCCATCGCGCCCCTTCATCCGAATCGGTGTCGGCGGCTTCCACCCGGTGGCCAGCAATCGCGATAGGTCGGCCCTCTCCAGCGTCTGCAGCAGCTTTCCGCTCATGTCGCGCAGCACAGTCACCGGCGGAGTGTCGGGCGTGGAGTACGTGTCTACGAAGTACTTGCCGTCGGGTGAGAGCGAGATGACGTGATTTGCGTTCTCGGGAGTGAGCAGCCGCTGGCCACGGCCGTCGAATCCGATCCGGTACAGATGCTGGAAGTACGGGTCGCGGCCCTCCTCCTTCCCGGAGCCCACGAAGTAGATGGTGCGCGCGGTCTCGTCGACGCGCACGACATCGTTCACGTTGCCCTCGCCACGCGTTATGCGATTCTTCAGCCGGCCGGTGGCGAGATCGTAGAGGTACAGATGGTTCCAGTTGTCCCGCTGAGACCACCAGATCAGCTCGTTTGACGCGGGAAGCACGCGCCACAGATTCTCGGTCAGCGAGGCATCGCCGATGTGCGTCTCGCTCGTCTCCTCGAACAGCGTACGCACCTCGCCGGTTTGCGCGTTGGCAATGCGGAACCAGGCGCGCTTGTGATCGCGCGAACTCGAGATGAAGGCCAGATGGGATCCGTCGGGATACCACTGCACATCGCAGATCGTGCCGCCGCTGCATGCCACGTGGTCCGACACGGTGGACCGGTGCACGTCTGGCGGCATCTGCAGGCGCACCATGCGCGGGCTGCCATCCGGACCCTGGTTGATGATCACGCGGCTGATGCGGAACACGACGCTATCGCCAGGCAGCGGATATTTCCATGACTCGAGCCTCGGGCTCCCCACATTGGTCGAGACGAGGTGCATGTCACGCACTCCGCGCCCATCGTGCTGGAAGGTGGCGATCTGTCGCGAGTCCTGAGACCACGTCACGATCGGGCGATCGCTGTGCGTCCAGCCTGCGTTGTCGGTGGCGTAGCCGAACTCCTCGACACCATCGGTGGTCAGCTGTGTCTCCTGGCCGCTCGTCATGTCGCGCGCCCAGAGGTTGTACTCGCGGATGAATACCGCCCATCGCCCATCAGGGCTGACGCTCGCGTTGCGCATGGCGGCCGCGGCCGACCCCGAATCCGCCCGCGCGCAGACATAACGCTGCAGGTCGCAGTTCCAGCGGCGATTCTGCACGGTGACGGTGATCGACCGGCTGTCTCTCGACAGCTCGAAACTCTGAAATGGAAGCCGGTTCCCCTCGACCGCTCCGCCGCTCGCCGCGGCAAGGGCCGCCGCAAGCCGTACTTGATCGAACGCCGCCTGTCTCGAACCGCGCGCCGGATCCACCATGATGAATGCGCTGCCTTCGGGAACGGTGGCTCGATACCAGAACCGACCGTCGGCGAGCCAGGTAGGTCTGACTCCGAACCCCGTGACGAGCGGCGCCGTGTGGGCGCCAAGGAACCGTTCGGCGCGCGCGTAGTCCTCGGCGGTCAGTTGACGCGGCTCCTGGGCGGCGAGCGGAAGGGCGAGGAGTAGCGGAAAAAGACGGGAGAGACGCATGAGACTCGTGGGGAATCGTGGGTGGCAGCTGGAAATCGACGCAGGATCGAACGCCCGTCAAACTAGCCCTCGTGTCGATCGGGAGCGAGTGCGCGACTCAGGCTCCGAGACCGGTCGCCACGGCCGCGATCGTTCGCGGCTCGCGCTAATCGGCCGGAACGCGCATTCTTTTCGTATCATGAACTTCGCACCGTCTGCACGATGAACATCGAAGCGCTGGGTGCATTCGCCCTGCTCTGCTTCTCCTCGCTGCTCGCGCTCCTCAACCCGCTCAGCGTCGCACCGCTTTACCTGGCGCTGACGGCGGGCTACACGCGCGCGCATCAATTGCGCACGTTGCGGACCGCCACCCTCACGGGCGGCATCGTGTTGTTCTTCTTCGCCGTTCTCGGGGGCACGCTCTTTCAGCTCTTCGGAATCACCCTCGAGGCGTTTCGCATTGCGGGGGGCATCATTCTCTTTGGCATCGGGATGGACATGCTGCAGGCCAAGCAGTCGCGCGTCAAGGCGACTCCCGAGGAAGAAGAGGAGGCGTTGCTCAAGGAGGACATCGCCATCACCCCGCTCGGGATACCGCTCATCGTCGGGCCGGGATCCATAACGACGGTCATGGTACTGACGGGGAGCGCGACAACCGGCGCGCATCTCGTCGTACTCTTCGTCACCATCCTCGTAGTACTGGCGGTAGTCTTCGCCGCGCTCGCGGCTGCCCCACGACTCGTTGGGCACTTTGGTCAAACGGGGCTTAACGTGATGACCCGCATCATGGGGCTGCTGCTGACGGTGATCGGCGTGCAATTCATCATCGACGGCGCGCGGCCCGTCGTTCTCGCGATTCTTCGCGCCAGCGCCGTGTCATGAAAGAGCGAGCATACCCCACCGCCGCACTGGCGGCGGAGACCGTATCGGGCTTTTTCGCGCGTCTCCTCGCCGGCACGCCCGAGTATCCTGCGAGCGCGGCAGAGCCACCCGATCCCGACGCGGTAGCAGCCATCGTGGATGCAGCGTTCTGGGCCAGTCTCCGTCGCGAGGAGGGGCGTACGCCGCGCATCTCGCTCGCGCTGGCTTCGCCGGAACAGTCCGGGAAGCCATTGCGATTCGCTTATTCGCTCCCGCTTGCCCCTGATTCCTTGACCCGGCTGGCGCCCGCCGTCGAGCGGCCCGGCATTCACCTCGCCGTCTGGAAACTGGACGGGGAGCTGCGTGTGTGGGGTGCCACCCGTACGGTCCCCGACTTGTGCTTCATTCTCGAGGTCGTTGAGCCCGGACTACTCGTTATGAAGTACCGCCGTGGCGCGACTTTCGGCAAGTTCGGCAACATCGCCGTGATTCGCGGCAACGAGCTCCGCGTCGTGGATGAGCAGCACGCCAGCTCTGCGGACTATCCTGCGTTCCTGACCGCGTTCCTCGGCAAGGGAGCGCCCGCCGCCTGGGTAGCCTCGCCCAATGAATTCGTGCAGTTGGCGATCTCGATGCGACGTCATGGCCACGGTGGAGCGATGATCATCGTTCCGACAGGTTCCGATAAATGGCGGGAATCGATCGTGGGACCGGTGAGCTACGCGGTCTTTCCACCGTTCTCCACCCTCGGCGAACTGCTGGACCAGCCTGAGCATGATCGCGTGACCGCTGAATGGCACGATGCAGTGCTGAGGGTCGTCGACGGCATCGGCGGACTCACCGCCGTCGATGGGGCAACCGTGATGAACGAGCATCACGAACTGCTCGCATTCGGGGCAAAACTTGGCCGGCGCGAAGGGAGCGCGACCGTCGACAGGATAAGCGTCACCGAGCCGATCCTCGGCAGCAGGGCGTTCACCATTGCACCTTCCCAGTTCGGCGGAACCCGTCATCTGTCCGCCGCACAGTTCGTTCACGATCAGCGCGATGCGGTAGCGATGGTGGCATCGCAGGATGGCCGTTTCACCGTCTTCGCATGGTCGCCTCACGACTCCATTGTGCAGGCCAATCGTATCGAGGCACTGCTGCTGTAAAAAATTTCCCGAGTTCCTTGCCCCACGCCGCCGCCAACCTGCATACTGGGCATGGCGCCACGCTGCGCCGATCCGATGTAAACGGCCGAAGGTGATGAGCAACGGCAGAATCTGCCGCGCACAGAGAAGAGGACGCAGGATGAGACATTCAGCGCGATTCATTGGGCTTCTGGCGGTCGCGTGCACCGGATTGTCAGCGGCCTGCGTCGCCCGCAACAGCAACGAAACTCCGAACAGCGAGTCGATACCGATCGACGGGGACGACATCGCGGGGGTTGTGACCGGTCCCGGCGGGCCCGAGGCGGGCGTTTGGGTGATCGCCGAGACGACCGACCTGCCGACCAAGTTCGTAAGGATCGTCGTCACGGACGACCAGGGACGCTATCTCATCCCCGACCTTCCGGCGGCGAATTATCGGGTGTGGGTACGCGGGTACGGACTCACCGATTCGCCGGCGGCCCAGGCCGATCCCGGAACGCGGCTCGACCTCGCCGCCGTACCGGCCCCCAATGCGCGCGCGGCGGCGGAGTACTACCCGGCTGGCTACTGGTGGTCGCTGCTGCGTGTGCCGGAGGCCAGCGAATTCCCGGGCACCGGCCCCGGCGGAAACGGCATCGCGCCAGGCATCGCCCGTCAGGCGGAGTTCCTTCGAAGCATCAAGTCGGGCGGATGCACGGCGTGTCATCAACTCGGAGCCAAGTCCACACGCGACATGCCGTCCGCGTTAGGTAGCTTCGAGAATACCGCGGCGGGTTGGCACCGGCGGATCCAGTCCGGTCAGGCCGGCGCCGGGATGAACGCAGCTGTCGGCCGGCTTGGGCGCGAGGGAACGCTGAAGATGTTCGCCGACTGGACCGATCGCATTGCCGCCGGTGAGGTGCCGCCGGCACCGCCACGGCCGCGGGGCATCGAGCGCAACGTCGTAATTACGCAATGGGATTGGGCCGATCCGAAGGCATATCTTCACGACGTGGTATCCACCGACCGGCGAGACCCGACTGTCAATGCCAACGGCCCGGTGTACGGCGCTCTCGAAGCGAGCGCGGACTACCTTCCGGTTCTCGATCCCGCGCGGCACGTGGCGAGCCGGGTCCCGGTGACCGTTCGCGATCCGAACACGCGCCCCGCATCCGGGCCGGGCATGCCGGAACCGTCGCCCTACTGGGGCAGCGAGGCGATCTGGACGAGCAAGACGAACGTCCACAACCCGATGTTCGACGGAGAGGGCCGGGTCTGGATCACCTCTGCAGTCAGGCCCCCGGACAATCCGGACTTCTGCAAGGAGGGATCCGACCATCCCTCGGCGAAGGCCTTCCCGGTCGCGCGCGCCAGCCGGCACCTGGCGGTCTACGATCCGAAGCGCGAGCGCCTGACCCACATCAACACCTGCTTCAGCACGCACCACCTGATGTTCGCCGAGGATTCCGAGAACACCCTCTGGACGAGCGGTGGCGGTGGGGTGATCGGATGGTTGAACACCAGGATGTTCGATGAGACCGGCGATGAGGTGGCTTCGCAGGGATGGACCCCGCTGATCCTCGACACGAACGGCAACGGTAGACGGGACGACTACGTGGAGCCGAACGAGCCGGTCGACCCCACCAGGGACAAGCGGGTCACGACCGGCTTCTACGCGGTCGCACCGGCACCGGACGGATCGGTCTGGGGTTCTTCGTTAGGATACCCCGGGGCGGTGGTGCGACTGGTGCCGGGTCCGAATCCCACGGAAACCGCGCTCATCGAAGTGTACGAGCTTCCGGTCGACGACTCCGGTGCCCCGGTACAGGGATTCTCCCCGCGCGGCATGGATGTGGACCGTGACGGGGTCGCGTGGGCGGCGCTGGCCAGCGGACACATGGCCAGCTTCGACAGGCGCAAGTGCCGGGGGCCACTCAACGGACCGACCGCCACGGGGCAGCACTGTCCCGAAGGCTGGACCTTTCACGTCGAACCGCTGCCCCAGCTCGGCGGCGTATCGACTCCAGGCAGCGCCGAAGCCAGTTACTACACGTGGGTCGATCAGTTCAACACCCTTGGGCTCGGCGAGAACGTGCCTATCAACACCGGTAACGCCTCCGAGGGGCTGCTGGTGTTGAACGATGGACAATGGGTGGTACTGCGGGTTCCCTATCCACTCGGCTTCTACACGAAATGGCTGGACGGACGGATAGATGATCCGAATGCCGGATGGAAGGGACGGGGGCTGTGGACTACGATCAGCACACGCGCGCCATTTCACATGGAAGGCGGAAAGGGTACGACGAGCAAAGTGATGAAGTTTCAGCTGCGCCCCGATCCGTTGGCGCGATAGCGCTGCTCAGCTGCGCGCTAGTCGCCGAAGCGCGCAAAAAGCGTGGGCTGGACCCGCGACGGCCGGAGTTTTGGCACCGATGATGCCTCGGTAACGAAGACGTGGAGTGAACCACTCACCTTCGACGAGGAGGAATCGATGGCGGACTTTAACGAGCGCGAAACGGGCACCGATCGTGAGCGCGCAGGCGGAACTTCCGGCGACTGGAATTCGGAGGAGCGTTGGTGGCAGGACAACTACCAGTCGCGTCCATACGCGCGCGCCGATCGCGGGTTCGATTTCCACCGGCCCGGCTACCGATATGGGTACGAGCACGCAGGCCGGTCAGGCGGCCGCGATTGGAACGAAGCGGAAGGCGAGCTGCGGAGCGGTTGGGACAAGTACGAGCATCGCGGCTCGAACAAGTCTACCTGGGACGAGATCAAGGACACGGTCAAGGATGCCTGGGATCGCGTAACCGGCGATCGTCACGATACTGGCGCAAGGCATCGGGATCATACGACTGATCGGAAGACGTTCTGACCGGATCGACTCACCAGGAAGCCTTGTAGTTAGGGTACGGCGCCATAGCCGGTATCCATGTCGAATGCATGAAGGATGCTTCTGAACCAGCGGATGCCGGGGTTCAATCCGACTCGTTCGCCGACCTTCGACATGGCTGCCGGCTCCCCTCGAGAGGTACCGGACCGTCATGGGCCGTCAGCGGCAAGCCGCGCTCATTGGGAGCCGGCAGGCACCACGCGCAGTACGCGACCCCGTGCATTGTCGGTCACCAGATAGAGCAGCCCATCGGGCCCCTGCTGCACATCGCGAATGCGCTCACCTGGATCGCCAAGGTATCGCTCCTCCCTGATCACACGACCGTTCGCCAGTTCGAGCCTGACGAGGAGTCCGGGTTGCATGGAACCGATGAATAAGCTCCCCTGCCAACCAGGATAGGCATTACCCGTGTAGAAGATCATGCCGGATGGCGCGATGACCGGGTCCCAGTAGTAGACTGGCTGCTCCATTCCCTCCTTTGCCCGGCCTTCGCCGATGGATGCCCCGGAGTAGTCAACCCCGTAGGTGATCACCGGCCAGCCGTAGTTCTTGCCCGCCTCCGGACGGTTCAGCTCATCGCCGCCGCGCGCGCCATGCTCCACGGTCCAGAGCTCTCCGGTCTCGGGGTGCAGCGTAGCGCCTTGCAGGTTGCGATGCCCGTACGACCAGATCTCGGCCAGCGCCCCGTCGCGCCCAACGAACGGGTTGTCGGCAGGCACCGAGCCGTCCCTGTTGATCCGCATGATCTTGCCGATACCGGTGGTTAGGTTCTGCACCAGCGGACGCTGATTCTGCCGGTCGCCCAGAGTGACGAACATCGTGCCATCGCGCCTGAACACGAGACGCGATCCGTAGTGCCCACGACTGCGAACCTTCGGGATCTGCCGGTAGATCACCTGCACATCCTCGAGGCGCCCTTCACCCAGTCTCCCCCGCGCAACGGCGGTACTCGCCGTGCCGCCTTCACCGGGCTCCGAGAACGAGAGATAAACCAGGCGGTTTTCGGCGAAGCTCGGGTCCACCGCGACATCGAGCAGCCCACCCTGCCCCTGCGCCACTACCTCCGGCACGCCGGCGACCGGTTCCGAAAGCGTTCCGTCGCTCGCGACGATCCGCAGCCGGCCGGGCCGTTCGGTAACCAGCATGCGCCCGTCAGGCAGAAACTCGAGCGCCCATGGATGCACCAGACCGCTGGCGACGGTCTCGACGGACACGCCACCACTCACCGGCGCCGGTGTAGGCGAACGACGCGCGACCTCCTGTGCCGACGCCTTTTGACAGGCTGACAGCATGGTCGCAAATGCCATCAGCGACACCATTCGTCGCATTCTCGTTTCCTCAGCAAGTCGGTTGTCGATGCACCGCCCAGGGGTTGCCGCGATGTACGATAAACGGGGCATCACACCCAACTCTACCACCTGACAATTCACTGACACTGGACTAACCGGAACAGCGACTCACGGCCAAACGAGTAGTTCGGACGCCGGCCGCGGTGCGCGCAACAGAGCGACATCTCGTGGCTCCCGCCAGAAGGTGGGATAGGCCGTGGTGGTGAACAGCCGTGCCGTCCACGATCGTGTCGTGCCGCCACGCACGAGTGGTACCGCTGCGTCGAACCGGAACAAACGCTGCGACTGGCGCGGTACCGCAACCAGGAGCCCCGCACCAACGCTGGTCCGCACACCAGTGGTGGTTCCGAACGGAGCGTCGCCCGCCCAGACCTTACCGGCGTCAGCGAATCCAGCGATCGCAAATCCCGCGAGCCGTCCCATGCGACCGAGCGATCGCCTCTCTTCGATGCGGAACACGGCACGACGCGTTCCCCCTACCCGTGAATCTCTGTATCCTCGAACGCCCCCGCGCCGCTCATCGAGCGCAATCTGTCCTGGGAGGGATGCGCCCCACGCGCCTGAGTACTCTACGCTCACTTCGTTCGCCCGCCTTTCGGAGGGCGCGCGATAAACCACCAGCCGCCCGCTGGCGATCACATCCTCCCAACCGCCGTCCGGAGCACGTCTTCCCTCGGTGATTCCGCCTAGCGCGAACAGCGTGCGCTGCGTGCCCGCGGCGGCGTAGAGATCGAGTGCACTGAATTGGCGGCGACGACTGCCGGAAATACCACGCCCTAGAGTTGCTGCAACCTGCACACCCGTCGCGACATCGTGAGTGCCGGCGAGCGAGCTCAATCCTTCCATGGTGCGGTAGGTCAAGAAGCGCCCGCCGAGCACGGCACCAACCGATGTCGTGCTCCACGAATCGAAACGATCGACGAGCACTGTGTCGGGGTCGGCCACGAAGCCGGTATCGGTGATCGAAATGCCGCGTGCTGCCGGGGTGACCGCCTCGTGAGCGGCAGTGGCGCCCGCGAACAGACGGCGTCCGCGCTGACCGACGCGCCACAGCACGCCGGCGTCGACGAGGTCACGATCGAGCCCTAGCGAGAGCGAAGCCGCATCCTGTCGCAAAAACTCGATGAAATCCTCGCTGCGGTGGTATCCGAGGTGCCACGCCGCCCGTTGCGCGTCCGTGAGATAGGCGTTGGTCAGCGAGCCGCTATAGGCTTCTCCAAAAGAGCCGCGCATTACATCCAGCCGTGCGCGGCCGCGGCCGGGCAGATGATAGTGGGCGAGCTCGACGCCAATGGCATCTCGATAGGCGAAGCCCTGCCGCCACCGCGCCGCCGCGTAGATCCCGCGCCCAAGCACGTTCCCGTTCCCGTACGTCAGTTTCGACAGCTCTCCACTGCGCACCCCACCATCTATTACGAGAGGTATTTCGTCCACGGTGTGAACGACCACCTGCACGCCACCCGCTCGATCGGGGTACGCTCTGAGCTCCGCGTTCGCCAGATAGGGCTGCGCGCGCAGAAGTCGCTCCGATTCTTGGAGCTTGAACGTAGTGCAGCTCTCGCCTTCGCGAACGAGGAGAAACGGCCGGATCGCCTCGGGCCCGGTCTGACTGTGCTGAACCAGCACACGGAGCACCGGCCGGATCCACGACGGCGTGCGCCCCCCCATCAGCGGCGGCGGGTCGCGACGATACTCGATCGAAGTGACACGCTCGTCCATGCACCGTGTAGCCGCCGAATCCCGCGCGATCGAATCGGCGGGTGAAACCACCTGCTGTGCACCTGTTGGGGCAGTCATCGCCGCGATCAGCAAACCAGTTGAAGCGAAGGCAGCGGTGCGACGGCGCGCGCTCATTGCCCGACACCCGGATCAGCCGCGCGGTTCCCTCTCGGCATCCAGCGAATGCCAAACAGGAGCGATCCGTGGCCCACATTGGTAGCAAACACTCGGCGTACCTCCGCTGTCAGGGCGAAGCGCGCAGGCGAGTCCAGCGCATAGGCAAGTCCGGCGCCGAATCCGATTCCGGCGTATACGCCATCGAGCAGCTCGCCGACTCCGGGATCGGATACCTCCGCATTCACGTTATGCAAGGTAAGCAGTGCGGCAAGGAACGGTGAGAGCCGCCCCGTTCGGACCGGATCGAGGCGCAACGCTCCATGCAAGCCGAAGGCGGAGAGCGTTCCGCCGAGCGGCGCCCCACCCACGCGGCGATCCACGTTAGCGCTGAAGCCCGACATCCCCACGATCGCGCGAACACGCGGCGTCCGCAGGTAACCAAGGTCGGCATCCAGCGACCACCCCGGCCCCGATGTGGCGTCCCGCGGCCAGACGATTCCGAACCGCGGTTCGACTCCGCCAAAACCGGCGAACTCCTGAGCCCCGGCCGCGACCGGACCTATCGTCAGGGTGGTACACAGCGCCGCCAGGTGCAACTGCCGCATCGTGCCCGGCCGCGCAGCGCTTTCCATAGCGACAAACTTCATGTCCACCATCCACTGTCAATGTTCGCCGGTTGCAAAGGCAGCCACGGAGTCGCGCCCCCCTGAAGTGACCGAGGTGGAACGAGCTCCACGTGGAAATCACGGGACCGATGCGGCAGCCCAGCCTGTGGCATACATCCACCGCGCCATGCGCGTGAGCTTGCCATAGTCGATCCCTTCAGGATCATCGCGAGGCGTGTGGTAATCGGCGTGGAGCAGCGCCGTAAAATATATGGATGGCACGTTGGCGCGAACGTAGGGCCAGTGATCACTGCGGCGAAAGAAGTTCTCGGGATGACCAGGCTGGTCCCAGCTGCTGTCGACCACGAATCGCGACACCCGGGCGTTGGCGGCCAGCGCCATCTCCACCAGCGCCGGGGCGTTGCGGTTAGGCGGTTGCGAGCCCAGCAGTGCCGCGGTATCGGGATGGTTGCGCCCGATCATGTCACCATTGAGAACCGCTACCACGTTGGACAGTGGCACGACCGGATGCGCCACGTGGTAGTACGAACCGAGCAGCCCCACCTCCTCCGCGCCGTGCCAGACGAACAACGCCGAGCGAGCCGCCGGCGCTCGCACGAACGCCCGTCCAATCGCCAGTATTGCGACGCTGGTCGTTGCGTTGTCATCGGCGCCGGTCCACACCGAGTCACCGTCCCATGAATACCGCACGCCTAGCGCATCCTGGTGGGCGCTGTAGAGCACGTGCTCGTCGCGCAGTCTGGGATCGCGGCCGGGGGCGCGCGCCACCACGTTCACCGAGGGCACCACGAACCGCTCGCGCTGGAGCTCGGCAACGAGCCGCGCACCCGGTTGCCTGGCGAGGGCGAGGGCGGAGCGCCGAACCCAAATGACCGGCTGGCGGGACGCGCCGGGCTCCGCTTCGCCATCATCGATGTCGTAACTGCCCCGCGCCCAACCGGCCGCGATGTTCTGGAACTGCCCATCGGCTACCGAATCCGAAACGAGCACCACCGCCGTGGCGCCGCGCTCCATCAGAAACGCCGCGCGCTGGCGAACGGCGCTCATCGCATAACGGCGCGCGCTGAGATCGGGACCGAGGGGCGGGGCGCCCTCCGGATGCGAGAGCACCGCCGCAACGGCCTGCCCGCGAATGTCCTTGCCGGCCAGGTCGGCCTGCTTCCCTTCGCCCACGAAAACGATCGGTGCATCTATCCGCGCATCAGTGGGGGTCACCACCACCGCCTGCTCCGCCATGTAGAGTGCGCTGCCCCCGAGGGTGATTCGACTTGCGACGGAGACCCGCGCGCGGCTCATGGGCCAGAACTGGAAGTACGTCCCGTCATCGCCCATCGGCTCGAGCCCGGCGGCCCGTGCCTGCTCGGCGATCCACGCGGAGGCGCGCAGCTCATCAATGGTGCCCGCCTCGCGGCCACGCATCGCCTGACTGGCGAGCACGAACAGGTCTCGGCGCAGATCTTCCTGCGAAATGGCGGCTAGCGCCGGCGGATCGTCAGGCGGGGCGTCGATCCGGGGGGGCACGTGCGTGGTTGCGCAACCGCTCCCGACGGCCCCAGCGATGATCGAGCCGAGTAGTGCCCGACGTGCCGCGCTTTTTTTTATGTTGCAAAGCATGCCACCATGTCCTTGACGGCCTTGCCGACGCTCGAGTTCGACCGCTCCGCGAAGCGCCTACCGTTCCAGCGCCTGACGATCCCACTTCCCCAGATCGGCCGCAGCCTGGTACACATCCGAACAGAAAGTGAGTACTGCCGCGTCCGGATCTGGCGCGAGCCGCGCGGCCTCGTACGGAAGGATGAACTCGCCCAACGCCTCATGGTACTGCGCCGCAGCCGGTCTAACCGCCGCTTGACTGAAGCCCGTCGGCTCCGGATACGCGTAAGCATAGAAGGCGGGCTCCGGATATAAAGGAGAACCCGGCCACCAGCCAAAGCTCGCGACCTCATGCGAGTAGGCCTCGACCATCACATGCCGTCCCACGTTTGGAGCGCCCCCTGGATGCTCCGGCGCCCGCCGGCCGGAGAATCGGGTAAGCGCCATGTCGAATCCACCCCAGAAAAAGTGTACGGGGCTGGATTTCCCAATGAACTGGCCGCGAAAGCGCTGAAGCACACGGTCGGCTTGCAACAGTGCACCGTGGAATCGCTCGACCTGCGCCGGATCATAAGACTGATGCACGCGGTCCTCATCGAAGCGGATCGGCGTTTCGACCTCCACCGGACGAGGCCAGATCTCGACGGGAATCCCCAGTTCGTCGAGCCGCGCCATCACCTCGAAGTAGAAGTCCGCCGTTGTTTGTGGCTCCAAGGCAACGCGTCGCTCGGTGCCGTCGCTCACTTCGATCAACAGCACATGATCGATGAAATCGAAGATGATCTCGAAGCTCCGCGGCCCGTGCGGAATCGCCGAGGTGGAGAGTCCGCGCGGCGTTATGTGAAGCGTCGTGTGCCACCAGTGGTTCACCGGTGGCGCCTTAGCCAGCCGGATCTTGCCCACGATCTGCGTCCACGTGTGCAGCGTTTCATAACTCTCGCGCCATCCTTCGTAAGGAAGCGCGGGCCATGCCTGAATGTTGGCCATGATAGCTAGTTCAAATGTTTACAGCCGACCGTTCAAAAATCTCGTTAGCTGGGCCAATCGGCCGCTAACAGGAGACTTCGCCTTACACCCTGACAAACGCAAGTGAGCTCACCCACGAAGCAGAAGCTGCTGTACATCCCTGCCGCGTTGCCTCCTGTCGAGTCCGTTCGTCGATTTGGTGGCTTGCCACCGCCCCTTCGGGCGCGGCGGCCAGGGCGGATCGGGCAACGTGTTCGATAGTCGGACCGGGCCGCGTTCCTGCCATAATCACGATACGTCCCAGGAGGATTGAGTTATGCAGCGTTGTCATCGTGCCATCGCGCTCGGGCTCTCTTTTGCCGCCGCTCTCGCGGCCGTTCCGGCGCAGGCCCAGATGTCGTTCAACTTCGGCGGCGGTCTCACCCTGCCGTCAGGCGACCTCGCTGATGCAGCGAGCCAGGGTTACCACGGACTCATCGGCGTTCGCGCCGGACTGCCGGTACTGCCGGTGCACGTCCGTGTGGACGGGTTGTACAGCCGTCTGCCGCTATCCGGTTTCGGTGCCGACATGTCCACGATCGGTACCACGGCCGCGTTCGGCTACGACATCGTGCCGGTTGGTCCGGCCAAGTTGTACGCAATGGCTGGCGGCGGATACTACTGGTCGAAGGCCGAGGTGCCTGGCGCCGAGCGCGTCGGTGACATCGGCTGGAACGCCGGCGCCGGGTTCAGCTTCAACCTGATGGCGGCCAAGCTGTTCGCCGAGGCTCGCTATCATGCGATCAGCACCGATGGTGGAACCATGTCCACCACCCCGATCAGCATCGGCATCACGTTCTAACGATGGTCGGGTCTGGGCGAAAACGGACAGCCTCCGTTTTCGTCCGCCAGCAGCAACAACAGCGGCCGTGCGCGATTGCGTACGGCCGCTGTTGCGTTTCAAGAGGATCGGGAGAAGAAGATCTCGAGTCACGGTGGCGCTTCAATCTGCCTGTCCAGTGGATCTGGGGATTCTTATTTCGAAGCGGCGGAGGGCTCCGTAATCTCACCGCACAGTGC
>DATKDD010000359.1:0-8646 GCA_035512875.1 Gemmatimonadaceae bacterium
CCTCCCGGCGCCGGCAAAGGCACGCAGGGGGAACGGATCGCTGATCGTCTGGGTGTGCCGAAGGTGGCTACCGGCGACGTGCTCCGCGCGGCGGTTCGCGACGGGACGGAGATGGGGCTGGCGGCCAAGTCGTTCATGGACCGTGGCGCGCTGGTGCCCGACAGCGTGATTCTCGGTATCGTGAAGGAGGCGCTCGCGACGCCAGAAATGGCGAACGGCGTGGTGCTCGACGGAGTCGTGCGGACGGTGCCTCAGGCAGAGGGGCTGCAGAAGGTGTTCTCCGATCTTGGCCGGACGCTGGACTGCGTGCTGATGTTCGACATAGCCGATGACGAAGTCGTCAGGCGCCTTGCTGCCCGCACGGTGTGTGAGCGGTGTCAGACGCCGTACACCGGAATGGAATCGGGGCAGCCGTGCCCCAAGCCGGGGTGCGGGGGTGTAGTGGTACGCCGGATGGATGACGAGCCCGAGGCAATCCGCATGCGCATGCGCGCCTATCGCGGTCAGACGGAGCCGGTCGTCGCGTGGTATCGGAACGACGGGACCGCCTTCGTGCAGGTGGACGCTGTAGGCGGTGTGGATGCGATCACGCAGCGGGTGATGGCGTCGCTGGACGACTGCCGTAAGAGGAGCGGGTGATCTCGCTCAAGTCGGCACGGGAGCTCGCCCTGATGTCCGAGGGCGGCCGAATCGTTGCGGCAACGCTGGCGCTGCTGCGCAGCAGCGCGCGCCCCGGGATGACCACTCTCGAGTTGGACAAGATCGCCGAGGATTTCATCCGTACGCACCCTGGAGCGACGCCGTCGTTCAAAGGGCTCTACGGCTTTCCGGGAACGATCTGCACATCTATAAACGAAGAGATCGTCCACGGGATTCCGTCGAAGAAGCGGATCCTTCGCGATGGCGACATGCTGAAGATCGACGTGGGGGTGCGGTTCGCCGGCTTGCACACCGATTCGGCGACGTCGGTCGGGGTGGGCGACGTGGATCCGACCTCCCGTCATCTGATGGAGGTAACCGTCGAGGCGCTGGGGGCAGGCATTGCGGCGGCTCGCGCCGAGAATCACATCGGAGACATTGGCGCCGCGGTGCAGGCGGTGGTGGAGCGTGCGGGATTCAGCATTGTCCGCGATCTGGTCGGGCACGGGATCGGCGAGCAGTTCCACGAGGAGCCGCAGGTGCCGAACTTCGGCAAGGCCAAGCGCGGGCCCAAGCTCGTCCCCGGCCTTACGATCGCGATCGAGCCCATGGTCAACGTAGGGGGTTCGAAGACTCGTACGCTTTCCGATCGATGGACGATCGTCACCGCCGATGGCACGCGGTCGGCCCATTTCGAGCACACGGTCGCGATCACCGAGAACGGGCCACGGATCCTGACGAACGGTAATGGTTAGGCCGGCTACCCTGGTGACTCGTAACCCGAGCGCCCGGTGACGCGTTAGGCACGATCGATGTTCTCCAGCCGCCCAATTCAGCTCAGCTAAAAAAAGGTTCTTCGTGGAAATGAGGGGGTAACTCTGAGGAGTTTCACTTGAACTGGATAGCGCCTTTCAGAGAAGAAGTATGAATTGCCGGGGAGCCGAAGCGACGTCACGTGCATGCATGCGACTGGGCATCAAGGTCGAAGGGGCGACGCATGAGGCGGATCTGGCTGATGAGGCGGATATGTCTGGGTGAGGGGAGGATCGCCGCGCGAGGCAATCGATAAGCTGGTTGGTTGTCGTTGTTTCCTGCTGTTCCGAAAACATTCCCAGACTTGCTCTCACGGAGAGCCACTCGACGAGACTGATCACTGTTTCCACACGAAACCGATCCGTTTCATCCGCCCAATCCGCCTCATCTGTCGCACCCTTCGACCTTGATGTCAGAGTGGGCGAGTCCTTCGCCTCCGAGCACCTCCACGAAGACCCAGAAAAAAGAACTTCCGGCATCGATGCCCGTGACATCGCCATCCCCTGCCGGAAAGGTCGCCGTTCCTGGTCAGGCATCCGCGGGTGTCGCGGCATTGACTGCTTGCGTGGCGTCGTCGCCGGCGGCTCGTGACTGCGCCTCGGCTTCGGCGACGAGAGGGGCGCCGGCGGCGCGGTCGGCAAGGCCGGCAACGTTGACTCGCACAGTCAGCGCCATTGAGGCACAGACGGCGTGCGCGAGCAGAGCGGCGGTCGCCGCATCCGCGGCAGCGGCTGGAAGCCCGGTGCGCGCCAGCTCCGCTGCCTCACGCGCGGCGATGCGGGCGGCGCGCGCAATGCGCACCGGCACCCGCGCCGCTTCGAGGAGGGCCGCTTGCACTCCGCTCTGCGACGTGCGGGCCCTCGCATAACGAGCGTACGCTTCGGCGTCGTCGTCGGCCAGTCGGAGGAGCTCCTGCGCCAGCGCCCGGAGACGGGTCAGCGCCGGTTCGAGCGCCGATTCGCCGCCGAGTCCCCTGCGCGAGGCGACGCCTGCCACCATTGCGACGAGTGCTGCCGCCAGGGCTCCGGCGTATGCGGCGACCGCTCCTCCGCCGGGCGCGGACGTCGGGGCGGCGACCCGATCGAGCAGCGTCTCGAGATCCTGGTTGGCGGCGGTCTCCCGCAACCGGTGCTCGAGCACGTGCGCCGGGGAGAATCCCCGCAGCCGCAAGGCGGCGGCACCGGCGTCCCAGAGCGCGCGCTCCGGCACGAGTCCGACGATCTCGCTCCATGTCGGCTCGACGCCTCTTTCGGCGGCTTCGCGCTCTATGGCATCGTACACGTCGGCGAGTCCGGTATGCTCGAGGTCGACGAGGTTCATCGACACCTGGGCCTGCTCGTTCACCTCGAAGGCGAGCGCCTTGACACCGGGCAATCCGCCTGACGAGTCGCGCACCGCCCGCGCAATGTCCCGCGCGACGGGAAGGTTGGATGCCGGTCCGAGATAGACGTTGTACGCGACGAGGATCTGCCGGGCACCGATCGCGACGGCGCCGGCGGTCGGATGGATGCGATGCGGTCCGAAGTCGGGTGCGCGCTCCGGTGCCGTCCCGACCTCGGTGCGCATTCGCTCGAATCCGCCACGCCGGACGTCGGCGAGGTCGCGACGCGCCGGCCAGTTGGCCGCGTGCGCATAGAGATAGACCGGCACATGCAACTCGTTGCCCACGCGCTCGCCCAGCTGCCGGGCCAGCTCGGCGCAATCCTCGAGCGTGCAGCCTTCGAGCGGAACGAACGGCACTACATCAGCTGCGCCCATGCGCGGATGGACGCCGCCGTGCCTGGTGAGATCGATCAGATCACGCGCGGCGCGGATGCCGGCGAACGCACCGGCGACCGCCGCTTCGGGAGGCGCGACGAAGGTCATTACGCTGCGGTTATGCCATGGGTCCGCGGAGACATCGAGAAGTCGAACGCCCGAAGTGTCGGCGATGGCGTTCCGGATGGCGGCAATGACCTCGGGTCGCCGGCCTTCGGAAAAGTTCGGGACACACTCGACGAGTGACATGGCGTTATGCCGCTCCCGCCAGCGCCTCGAGGAGCCACCGGTGCATCGCCGGGTTGCCGGCGACCAGCCCGGAAGGCGCGAAAGCCGGCGCACCGGCGCTCAGATCGGTGACGACGCCACCCGCCTCACGAACGAGAAGCATCCCGGCGGCGAAGTCCCATGGCATGAGAGAGAGCTCCCAGAACGCATCGAACCGGCCGCAGGCAACGTCGGCCAGGTCGAGCGATGCCGCGCCAGCCCGGCGGATGCCTGACGTGGAGCGCATTACCGCCGCGAACTGTCGCTGATACAAATCGAGCTGCTCCAAATGCTTGAAGGGAAATCCGGTACCGACCAGCGCACGTCCCGGAGTCGTTATGGCGGAAACGTGGATCCGGGCGCCGTTGCGCCAGGCACCGGCGCCGGCGCGCGCGGTGAATCGCTCGCCGGTGGCGGCATTGAGAACTACACCGGCAACGGTCGCTCCGTGCTCCACCGCCGCGATCGAGACCGCGTACTCCGGATATCCGTGCAGAAAATTCGTCGTTCCATCGAGCGGATCGACGATGAACGCGATGGTCTCACCGAGAACGGCGTCCGGGGAGCCCTCCTCGGCGATGACGAGTGCGGTCGGACACTCGCGCGCGATGACGGCGCGGATCGTCTCTTCGGCGGCGGTGTCCACATCGCTCACGAAATCGGCGGGGCTCTTTTCCCGCCAGTTCAGCGTCGAAGCTTCATCGGATCGGCCGCGGATCAGCGCGGCCGCGCCCATCGCGGCCGTCAGCGCAACACCGAGCAGCCCTTCACGCTCGGGCTGACTCCATTGCACCGCATTAGGAGCACTCATACCTTGCGCGAATGCCGAGAATCTTCAGCGGGATCCAGCCCTCGGGCGAACTGCACATCGGAAACTATCTGGGCGCCGTCAAGAACTGGGTATCGCTGCAGCATGAATTCGAAAGCCTGATCTGTATCGTCAATTATCACGCGATCACAGTGCCGGTGGACGCGGCCTCGTTGCGTGCGCGCACCGAGGAAATGGCCATGTCGCTGCTGGCGGCTGGAATCGATCCGGACCGATGTACGCTCTTCGTACAGTCGCAGGTTCCGGAACATACTGAGCTGAACTGGATCTTCAATACAATGACGCCGCTTGGCGAGTTGGAGCGGCAGACGCAGTTCAAGGAAAAGGCGCAGCGTCAGGAGAGCGTAATGGCCGGGCTTCTCAACTACCCGGTGCTGCAGGCGGCGGACATTCTTCTTTACCGGGCGGATCTGGTGCCGGTAGGCGAGGACCAGGTTCAGCACCTCGAGTTGAGCCGGGACATCGCCCGGCGGTGGAACGCGCGTTATGCTCCGGACGCCCCGTATTTTCCCGAGCCGCAGGCGGCGCTCACGCCGACGCGGCGTGTAATGGCCCTGGATGGCTCGGGCAAAATGTCCAAGTCGATGGGCAACACAGTTGGGCTGGTGGAGGAGTTTCCGGCCGTGTGGGAGAAGGTGCGGCCGGCCGTGACCGATCCCAAGCGCGTTCGGCGCACGGATCCGGGCACACCCGAGGTCTGCAACGTCTATCATCTGCACAGGGCCTTCAACGCCCCTGAAACCGTTGAGCACGTGGCGGTGCAGTGCCGCACTGCGGGGTGGGGATGCATTGACTGCAAGAAAGTTCTGTTCGAAGGGATGCGTGCGGAGCTCGAGCCGATTCACGCCAGGGCTGCCGAACTGCGTGCCAAACCGGAGATGGTGCGGGAGATTCTGGAGGCGGGGGCGCGCCGGGCGCGCGCGTTGGCGCGGGAAACGATGGCCGAGGTGAAGGAGCGCATGGGACTGTTATAGCGTCGAGCAAATGGGGCGCCGCGATCCGTGGCATGGCGCACGCCTCTTGCAAGTCTCGCTGCCGACTCATACCGCAGGTGATGATCATGACCGAAGCCGGTGGGCCTCATGGGCTGCTGACGCTCGTATGCATTACGTGCGGCAACGAGAAGTTCTTCGCCGCGACTCCGCCGGCCGTGGTGCGATGCGAGAAGTGCCAGGGACGGGTTTTCCGGGATTACTTCACTCCGGTCGAAGCCGACGAAGCGACCGTGTCGCAGCTCGAGGAAACGGCGCGCAGCTTCTCGTACGAGGATGGCGCGTCGTCGGTGTCGGAGGACGAACGGCGCGAGATGGATGTGCATACCAGCCCGGAGCCCGAGCGGCCACAACCCTAGCAGGCAACTCCAATAGACCAGATCGCTTCGCTGGCGGATGTTCTCCGGATCGACTTCCTTCTCAAGCTGCTGCTGGCCATAGCGCTGGGAGGCGCGGTTGGCCTCGAGCGCGAGCTTTCCGGCAAGCCGGCGGGGCTCCGAACGAACATTCTCATTTGCCTGGGCGCGACGATCATTACCGATCTCTCGGTGAGGATTGCGCTCACCGTGCCCAGCTACCAGGGGGACCCTGGCCGGATCGCCGCACAGATCGTGACCGGCATCGGCTTCCTCGGTGCCGGCACCATTCTACACGCGCGCGGCGCCATCCATGGACTCACCTCCGCGGCAACGATCTGGGTCGTTGCCGCCGTGGGCATGCTGCTCGGCGCCGGAGCATTTCTCGAGGCGATAGTATCGACCGCACTCGTTATGCTGGTTCTCAGCGTGCTCGGAAGATTCGAGGATTTCGTGCTCGCCAGGCGACGCGTACACGGGACGATTCGCACCGCGCTCGACCTACCGGCCGTCGAAATCCGTGAGATTCTCGAGGAAAATGGACTTCGCATCGATGCCTTCGAGGTCCGGGAAACCAAGCGCTCCCGCATCGTCGAGATTCGCGTGCACGGGCCCGCATCCAGCCTGCGTTCGGCTACCGAGGAGCTCGACGACCGCAATGGCGTGCTGAGTCTGGATCTCACCTGACGCGCTAGTGGATGAACGACGGTTCCGATCATCGCCCCCACAGCAGCAAGTAGTCGAAAAACACCGTGAATGCGCCGGCGCCGCCGGCACGCGTATCCGATGCGCGACGCCGCCATTCCGATGCGGCGGTTCAGCAATCCCGGAGGCACATTGAACGCGGTTTCGCGAAAGCTCGTTCTCGATCTCACAGCCTCAGCCGCACAATGGGAGATCCCCCCGCGTGCCCTGGACTCGATCATGGGCGCGGCGCCGCCGGGTTGGTCGGTCCATTCCGTCAGCTCTCCAACGAGCGCTGAAAGCGATGGTGGCCACCATGCCAGTTCCGACGCACTGCTCGCGATTCGAGATGCGGAGGTGTACGTCGGGTACGGGTTCACTCCGGCCCTTTTCGCCGCCGCCACGAAGTTGCGGTGGGTGCACAGCGCGTCGGCTGGAGTCGGATCGTTGCTCTTTCCCGAGATCGTGCGGAGCGACGTAGTGGTGACTAATTCGGCGGGGATCTACGCAGTCCCGATCGCCGAGTACGTCGTGGGCGGGATCCTGGCTCTCCTGCGCGGCTTTGACCTGGCAATAGCTGCGCAGCGGGAGCGTCGATGGGAGAAGCAACCGTTCGATGGAGCCGGTTCGCCGTTGCGCGAGATGGGGGAGGTACGTGCGCTGATAATCGGTGGCGGCGGAATTGGCGGTGCAATCGCAGGGCGCCTGGCGGCGCTGGGTTCGCAATGCACGGCGATTCGGCGCCGTCCGGAGCTTGGGCCTCCCGCCGGATGCTCGCGGGTGGCAGGGCCCCATCAACTGGATGAATTGCTCCCGCTTCACAATGTCCTGATTATCGCGGCGCCCGCGACTTCCGAGACTCGCGGACTGGTGACGGGCGAGCGTCTGGACCGTCTTTCGAAGGCAGCCATAGTAGTGAACGTGGCGCGTGGGGCGCTGCTCGATGAGGAAGCGCTGGCCGAGCGTCTTCTGAGCGGCCGTTTGCGCGGCGCGGTGCTCGATGTGTTTCGGGAGGAGCCGCTCTCCCACGACAGCCCCCTGTGGGCAATTCCTACGGCGATCCTGACGCCGCACGTTGCTGGCGTGTCGCCGAACGTCTATTGGGAGCGCCAATCCGGATTGTTGCTCGAGAACTGGAACTCCTACGTGCGTGGCGAGCCGCTGCGCAACACCGTTGACAAGGCGGCAGGATACTAAGCTCATGGAAAAGATCATCAAGGCGGCAGTAGAGCGGGGCGCGTCCGACCTGCACATCAAGGCTGGAGACGTGTTCCGCGCGCGAATCGACGGCAAGCTCGTTCCGTTGACGAAGCAGGCGCTCACCCCGGATCAGACCCGGGCGATCGCCCTGAAGCTGATTCCTCACGAGGACGACCGAGCGCGGATCGATCGCCTAACGGATTTCGATTGCTCCTATGGCGTACCCGGCGTCGGGCGTTTTCGGGTGAACATTCTTCGCCAGCGCTCGAGCTTCATGATCGTGCTGCGGGTGATTCCGTTCGAGATCCCGACCTTTGAGCAGCTGCGGCTTCCAAAAGTGCTGGACCGCATAGCCGATTCGGAGCGCGGAATGGTACTGGTCACCGGCGTCACCGGCTCGGGAAAGTCGAGCACGATGGCCGCAATGGTCCAGCAGATCAACCGCGCTCAAAGCAAGCACGTCGTGACTCTGGAGAATCCGATAGAGTTCCTGTATCGGGACATGCTGTCCTCCGTCACGCAGCGGGAGATCGGCGTGGACACCGAGAGCTTCAAGGCCGGGCTACGCGCCGCACTTCGACAGGATCCCGACGTGATCATGATCGGCGAGATGCGCGACGCCGAGACGATCGATACGGCCATGAAGGCGGCTGAGACGGGTCATCTCCTGATCTCCACGCTGCACACGGCCGATGCGCAGATGACAATAAACCGCGTGATCGCCATGTTCCCCCCGGAAGAGCAGGGTGTGGCGCGAATCCGGCTGGCCGAATCGCTCGAAGCGGTGATATCGCAGCGCCTTCTCCCGCGCGCCGACGGCAAGGGGCGGGTTCCGGCGGTCGAAATAATGATCGCCACACCGCTCGTTCGAGACCTGATCCTGGACGAGTCGCGAACCGGCAGCCTTCGCGAGGCGATTGCCGAAGGGCACGAACAGTACGGTATGCAGACGTTCGACCAGCATCTGATGCAGCTGGTGCGGGAAGGGATGGTGGCCTATGATGTAGCGGTAGCGGCGGCGACGCGGCCCGCGGACTTCGACCTCCAGATGCGCACGTTGTCCGGTGGCGGCGAAATGCTGGCGGCAATGTCGCGGAAGGGGGCGAAG
>DATKDD010000360.1:0-6859 GCA_035512875.1 Gemmatimonadaceae bacterium
TCGCCAACGCGGTTCGTATCGGAGTAGCTCCAGTTCATGGTACGTCCGGTCAGCTCTTCGCACTGCGCGATTGCCTCGATCATCGAGCAATTGCTGAACCGCCCGCCGCCAATGTTGTACACTTCGCCCGAGCGCGGCGCCCTGGCGAACTCGTCGAAGGCGGCAATCAGATCGGCGCTGTGAATGTTGTCGCGCACCTGCTTGCCCTTGTAGCCGAACACCGTGTACGGCGTACCCGTCACCGCGCACTTCATTAGATAGGCGAGAAAGCCGTGCAGCTGCGTGCCGGAGTGGTTCGGACCCGTTAGGCACCCGCCGCGGAAGGTCGCCGTCTTCATGCCGAAGTAACGCCCGTACTCCTGTACCAGCACATCGGCAGCGACCTTCGACGCTCCGAACAGCGAGTGCGTCGTGTGATCGATCGACATGTCCTCGGGAATGCCCTGCACATACGCATGCGCGGGATCGATCTCCCAGCGCGTCTCCAGCTCGAGCAGCGGCAACCGGTTCGGCGTGTCGCCGTACACCTTGTTCGTCGACGTGAAGATGAAGGCAGCCTCAGGTGCGAGGAGCCGGGCAGCCTCGAGCACGTTGAGAGTGCCGTTCGCATTGATGGTGAAATCCATCTGCGGGTCTCGAGCGGCCCAATCGTGCGACGGTTGCGCCGCCGCATGAATCACCAGGCTGATGTCGCCGGCAAAGCGGCGAAAGAGCGCTTCGATCCCCCTTGCATCGCGAATGTCCGTTTCGTGATGCTCGTAGCGCGCGCCGAGCCGCTGGGTGAGCCGCTCGCGGTTCCAGCGAGTCGAAGCTTCGTCGCCGAAGAATATTTTTCGCATGTCATTGTCGATCCCCACGACATGCATCCCCTGCTCGGCGAAATAAGCGGCCGCCTCGGAGCCGATCAGCCCAGCGGAGCCGGTAACTATCGCAACCGTCACCTTGAGATTCTCCTTGTGTTACTGGCACCGCGGGCTCGCTCGGTTCGTCCGCGGGTCACATGCCACGCAAATTACCAGAGGACGCACTCGCCTCCCGGCCCCCCTGGGTGATGCAAGGTTCGGGCGTACTTCACGCAATCGATCCCCGTCCACCGACATCCTGAATTGTGGTGGCGCAATCTGCATGAGCAACGCTCTACGACGTTGTAAGCTAGTGCCGTTGCACTATTTGCGTCATTCTCGCCATGTTCGTTCCTCATATTGACGCATGGGCTGGGAAGTCGTGTAGCGCCGCGAAAGGGCGGCGGCGGCCGACAACCGTTGCACGGGCACGACAGACGCGGAACCACACCAGCGCCTCCATGCCACCGATGCAGGGTGGGGATTCATCACGGACCGCGAAGTACTCCTCCGCACCGTAGCCGAGCAGTTCCAGACCCGGGAGACGGCCTGGACTCGGCGCTGGCGCTTGCAATGCCCGCGCTTATGATAGGCGAACGACTACAGCTAACCAACGGCTTCCGGTGCACCTACCCTTCGTCGCCTTCCGTCACCGTAACGGTCGCGCATCGTTATGCGCGGCCGGCCGGCGGGTATCGACCTGCCGGCAACCCGTGCGGGCTCGCGCCGCGATTGTGGTGGCCGGCCTTCTGGCGTGTGGCGTCACCGAACCCGCCCCCGAGATACGCGGCACGTACCAGTTGGTAACAGTCAATGGCTCGTCGCTTCCTTACGCATACATAAGCCGGGTGGTGGACGGAATGCTCATCGAGCATCGGGTGCTCGACGGGCGGATCGAGTTCCGGAGCCGTTACCGCGTTTTCGACATTCGCTCCCTGACTTTCATCAGCACGCGTCCCGATACGCTGGTCAGCGGATATGGTGTGGAGGGGACGCGCCTGCTTTTCAGGCGGTCAAGCACCGTACCCTTGCCCGCGTACACCGATACAGGGACGCTCGAGCCACCGGTGCTCACGATGCGCATGCAGCACCTGGCCGGCGCGCCGAACGTCGGTGCAACGTTCGTCTACACGCGCACGGCGCCGTAGCCGCTGGAATCGCATCCCGCCATTCCGGATCGCGCATCGCCGAAGCCTCACGACACTACTTTCCGTATATGAAATTCGTATTGACGGCCGAAGCGCCGGCTCCCGCCGGCCACTACTCGCAAGGTGTGGTTCACGGTGGTCTCGTCTACGTGGCCGGCCAACTCCCGCTCGATCCGGCTTCCGGCGCGGTGGTCGCGCCTGGCGACGTTGCAGAGCAGGCGGAACGGACGCTCCGTAACGTGGAGGCGATCCTGCGCGCAGCCGGTAGCAGCCTCGAGAGGGTATGCTCGATGACCATCTACATAACCGACCGGGGGTTGTGGCCCCAGGTGAACGCGGTCTACGCACGCATACTGGGCGACCACCGACCAGCTCGTGCGGTGATCCCGGTACCCGAGTTGCGAGAAGGCTGCATGATCGAGATCCAGGCGATCGCTGCCATTGCAGCTCGAGACGATGACACGCGATAGACCGTGACCCCGCTGAAGGCGTTGGGTCGCACGGTGCTCCTCGTACGCGCGTACGACGAAGCGCTCGCTTTCTACCGCGATGCGCTGGGATTCGTCGTTTTGTACGATCAAACCGCATCGACCGGCCAGCGCTTCCTGCACATAGGAGTCTCCGGTCAGGGGGGTACTCCGCCGGTCGGGCTCTGGATGCTCGAAGCGACCGGCGCGGACGCCGAGCTCGTTGGTCGTCAGGCGGGAAGTCATCCGCTGTTCGTCGTGTACACGGCGGACTGCCGGGCCACCGCCGCGGAGCTCGAACAGCGGGGCGTGCAGATCCGCAAACCACCGGTCGAAGACAGCGGCGCTGTCTCCGCCCACATCGCCGATCTGTACGGCAACGAGTTGGTCCTCGTGCAGCTCACCGGAGAGGCGCGCGGGAATTCCAGTAAACGTTAGTCTGTTGATTCCAAAGGGTGCTCCCCCGCGGACCGTTAGGACGGGCGGCGACCGCGGCGTTTTGCATCACGACCGCTGCCGCATCTCCCCAATCCACGTCCGCACCTCGGCTTCGAGCACCGGTAGCGGCACCGATCCATTGCGCAGCACCACGTGGTGGAATTCCCGGATGTCGAAGCGGTCCCCCAGCGCCTGCTCCGCTTCGGCGCGAAGCCGGCGGATAGTCAGCTCGCCGAGCTTGTACGCCAGCGCCTGTCCCGGCCAGGAGATATAGCGGTCGGTCTCCGTTCCTACCTCGTGTAGTGACAGCGCGGTGCGTGCCGCGAGATACTCCATTGCCTGCTCTCGCGTCCAGCCCCTGGTGTGCAGCCCTGTGTCGATCACCAGACGGCAGGCGCGCCACATCTCGTACGTCAGGCGGCCAAAGTCGCTGTACGGATCGGTGTAGAACCCTGCTTCCAGTCCAAGCCGCTCGGCGTACAGCCCCCACCCCTCGCCGAACGCCGAGATGTACGTGTTGCGGCGGAACTCGGGAAGCTCGCCGAGTTCGCGCGAGAGCGCGACCTGCAGGTGGTGCCCGGGAACGGCCTCGTGCAGCGTCAGCGCCTCCAGCGTGTAGAACGGACGGCTCGGCAGATCGTACGTGTTCACCCAGTACGTGCCTGACTGGAGACTGCCCGGTGGCGCCTCGACGTAGCGGCCGGCGGTGTACTTCGGCGCCAGATGGGCGGGCACCGGCTCCACGCCGTACGGTTGCCGTGGCAACGTCCTGAACAGCGATGGCAGCTTGCCATCCATCCGCTTGGCGATCCACGAGGCACGCTCGAGCAGCTCGTCAGGCGTCTTGGGGTAGAACCGGGGATCGGTACGCAGCATCCCAATGAACTCCGCCAGCGATCCGGTGAAGTTCACCCGCCGCATGACATCGGCCATCTCGCTTTCGATGCGTGCCACTTCCGAGAGGCCCAGGGCATGAATCGAGTCGGCGGTCAGCGGGAGCGTGGTGTACTTCCGAATCTGGCGCAGGTAGTGCGCCTCGCCCCCGGGCAGATCGTGCGCGCCGGTGGTGGTGCGGGTTGCCGGAATGTAGTCACGCGTCATGAACGTCAGGAATTCTCGATAGGCGCTGACGACGCTGTCCCGAATCACCGTCCGTGCCGCCTGCCGGAGGCGCGCGCGCTCGACCTCCGGAATCTGCTCGGGCAGCCTGGTGAGCGGTTCGAAGAAAAGGCTGCTGTCGGCATCGGCCACCACGTGCGAGGCAATCGTCACCTCGTAGCCGTTCAGCACCACGCGCGGTAAGGTGAAGCCGTCGCGCATTCCGCGTCGCATGTTGGCAACGTGTTCGCGGAAGTAGCGCGGCACCTCATGCAGCCGCGTGATGTATTTCTCCACTTCGGGGATGGTCTGCCGGGGCTGGTGCGACGGCAGCCGGGCGAGCCCGATGTGGAATCCCGCGTCGGCAAGGATGGGGATGCGCTCCTCACCACCCTCGATCTCGTCGAGGGCAATTCGCAGCCTCTCTTCGAGCATCGCCGCGCTCACCCGATCACCGCCATCGAGCGGGCCCTTGTCGATCGCCGCCAGCTGTCGCAAGTATGCCTGCAGGGTATCGCGGCGCCTCGCGTAGTCAGCCTGCGCGACGCCCGGCAGCCGGTCGTCGTACCGCCGGTCGCCGACGCTGGTCGCCAGGAGTGGGCTCTCACGAAGCTCGAACTCCCATTCCGCGGCCATGAGCGCCTCGAGACGCGCGGCTGCCCCTTCCTGGGCGCCGATCGCCGCCGGAATCGAGATCGCCACAAAGCTCAAGTTGAGCCCGTACCGGCGTAGAGCCGACCTCACGCTCCGTCCAGTCATTATCGCTCCGGGAAAGTCGCCATTGCCGCTTCGCCGCCGTATAATGTGCGGGTCGCGGGTCGGCTTGGGTCGGGGTAGGGGGATTGGAACCGTTCGTTCTTGCGACCCTCGCCTGCCTGCTTCGCTCGCTCGCTTGATACTGAGCCTCCAATCCACAACCCACAACCCTCGATTTCGACAATCGACCATCGACCTCGGCGTCGACCCTCGACCCCTGAAACCTCGAACCTCGACCCTCAAATTGGCCCTTCTCCCTCTCCGATCCCAGCGCCCCACTTACGATGTGGCGATCGTCGGTTCCGGCGCCGGCGGCGGAATCGCGGCGTACGTGCTCAGTCAGGCAGGCGCCAATGTCGTTATGCTCGAAGCCGGCGGTCCGTGGGACAATGAAACCGATTCGACGATGCTGGTGCCGAACTATGCCTCGCCCCGCCGCGGCGCAGCGACCCGAGCACGGCCTTTCGGCGAGTTCGACGCCTGCATTGGCGGATGGGAAATCGAAGGCGAACCGTACACCCGGGCGCCAGGCTCCCGTTTCGATTGGTGGCGCGCCCGGATGCTCGGCGGCCGTACCAATCACTGGGGACGGATCTCGCTGCGGTTCGGGCCTGACGACTTTCAGGGGCAGGCGCTGGACGGGCTGGGGGACAACTGGCCCATCACGTACGATGATGTGGCGCCTTACTACGACCGCGTCGACGATCTGGTCGGCATTTTCGGCAGCCGCGAGAACCTGCGGAATCACCCGGACAGCAAATTCCTCCCGCCACCGCGCCCGCGCTGCTACGAGCTGCTCGTCAAACGATCGGCCGACCGGCTGGGTGTGAAGTGCATTCCGGCGCGGCTGTCGATTCTGACCAGGCCGCACAACGGCCGTCCGGCGTGCCACTACTGCGGCGACTGCTACCGCGGCTGCGGGGTGGAGGCGAATTTCTCGACGCCGGGAGTGCTGCTCAAGCCGGCGCTCGCAACGGGCCGCCTGACGATTCACACCGACGCGATGGCGCGGGAGGTGACCGTCGGATCCGATGGCCTGGCCACCGGTGTGAGCTACATCGACAAGGCCAGCGGTGAGGACCGGCACGTCCAGGCGCGAGTGGTGGTGCTCGCCGCCAGCGCGTGCGAGTCGGCGCGCATTCTGTTCAACAGCCGCAGCAGCCGTTTTCCCGATGGTCTCGCCAACTCCAGCGGCCTGGTCGGCAAGTACCTCACCGACACCACCGGGACCGATGTCGCCGGATTCATTCCGGCATTGATGGACCATGTTCCGCATAACGAGCAGGGTGTCGGCGGCGGGCACATTTACATGCCGTGGTGGCTCGACAACAAGTCGTTGAACTTTCCACGGGGATATCACATCGAGGTGTGGGGCGGGCTCGGGCAGCCGAGTTACGGATTCATGGGCGGAATACAGCGTTATCCGCCCGGCGGCGGCTACGGCACCCAGCTCAAGAACGACTACCGCCGCTACTACGGTGCCACCGTCGGGTTCTCCGGACGCGGGGAGATGGTCCCTAACGCCGATTCCTATTGCGACCTCGACCCAACCGTCGTCGACCGGTGGGGCATCCCGGTGCTGCGCTTCCACTGGAAGTGGAGCGATCACGAGCACGAGCAGGTGCGGCACATGCAGGAGACCTTCCGCGCCCTGATCGCCGACATGGGCGGTGAGGTCTGGTCGCCAATGCCGACGAAGGAACAGGGCTATGGCATCGCCGCCGGCGGTCGCATCATCCACGAGCTTGGCTGTACACGGATGGGGAGCGACCCCGCAACCTCGGTACTCTCGTCGAATTGCCAGGCACACGACTGCCGCAACGTCTTCGTCGCCGATGGCGGGCCGTTCGTCTCCCAGGCGGACAAGAACCCGACCTGGACCATAATGGCCCTGGCGTGGCGAACGAGCGATTACATCACCCAACAGCGAAAGGCAGGCGCGTTATGAGCGGCGATGCGGGAATCACCCGCCGGCAGGCGCTGGGTCTCGCCGGCGCCGCGCTGGTGCTGCCGGCGCTCGACTGGAGCGATGCGCAAGCGGAGCGAGCCGCGGGCATGGTGCAGCGCGCCGCCGCAACCGGCGCTCCGCTTGCCGAGCCCAAGTTCTTCA
>DATKDD010000361.1:0-4015 GCA_035512875.1 Gemmatimonadaceae bacterium
GTTGAGCGGCCTGAGCCAACGGCCGATGATCATTCCGCATGATTACGACGCCCCGTCCGCACCAACGCTATGACCATCGGCTGCGGGGCTCGCGATTTCTTCGTGACGGTCACGGCCACCTTCCGGCTCGTCTACGTCTTCCTGGTGCTGGAGGTCGGCACCCGCCGCATTCTGCATTGGAATGTCACCGAACACCCGACGGCCGAGTGGACGGCGCAGCAGTTCCGAAGTTTTCTGACCGGCGGCGAACCATACCGGTTCGTGATCCATGATCGCGATGCCGCGTTCTCGCCCGCGGTGGACGACGTATTGAGGTCGATGAGTCTTCGCGTGCTGAAGACCCCTGCCCGGGTCCCACAAGCGAACGCGTTTTGTGAACGCCTGATCGGAACGGCGCGTCGTGAATGTCTCGATTATTTCATTCCGCTCAGTGAGCGCCACCTGCGGACCATCTTGAGCGAGTGGATCCCTCATTACAATCGGGGCCGGCCGCACACGAGTCTCGGTCCTGGAATTCCAGACCCGTCTGCGGTGCCCGTCTCACGACCGGCTGGCCATCAGCTACCGCGCGGACATCGCGTTTTCGCGACACCAATTCTCGCCGGTCTTCATCACGAGTACCGGCTTGTGCCGTTTGCAGCGTGATTTCTTGCGGAGTACAGGAGCGCGATACCGGCGCCAGGCCGGGCCTGACCACGACGGAGCGCGAGGAGCTGAAGCGGCTCCAGCGTGAAGTCGTCGAACTGAAACGCGCCAACGAGATTCTGAAGAAGGCGGCGGCGTTTTTCGCGCAGGCGGAGCTCGACCGCCGAGCGAAGTGATGGTCGCGTTCATCGATCAGCATCGCGACAGCTACGGAGTCGAGCCGATCTGTGCGGTGCTGCCGATCGCTCCATCGACGTACTTTCTGCGCAAGGCGCAGCGGCAGGATCGGACGAAGCGGTCGGCGCGGGCGCGCCGGGACGATGAGCGGCGCGCGGCGATTCAGCGCGTGTGGGATGAGAACGACCAGGTCTACGGTCCGCGCAAGGTGTGGCGGCAGCTGCGCCGCGACGGTGTGCGTGTCGCCCGCTGCACGGTCGAGCGCCTGATGCGCGACCTGGGCCTCCGGGGTGTCGGGCGTGGTCGCGCGTGGAAGATCACGACCCAGTCCGATGCCACCTCCGCCCGGCCGACCGACCTCGTGGATCGCCAGTTCACGGCGACGCGGCCGAATCAACTGTGGGTGGCGGACTTCACCTACGTCGCCACGTGGCGCGGCTTCGTCTATGTGGCGTTCGTCATCGACGTCTTCGCGCGGCGGATCGTTGGCTGGCGGGTGTCCGCGTCACTGGCGACCGACTTCGTGCTTGATGCCCTGGAGCAGGCGATCTACGACCGGCGGGGTGCCGGCGTCGAGCACCTGGTGCATCACAGCGATCGTGGCACCCAGTATCTGGCGATGCGCTACACGGACCGGTTGGCCGAAGCCGGCATCGAGCCGTCGGTCGGCAGTCGGGGTGATTCGTATGACAACGCGCTCGCTGAATCGATCATCGGCCTCTTCAAGACGGAGGTGATTCAACGGAAGGGACCGTGGCGGCATGTGGAGGCCGTCGAGTTCGCCACGCTCACGTGGGTCGACTGGTTCAATACGCGCCGGCTGTTCGAACCGATTGGCTACGTGCCGCCGGCGGAGTATGAAGCGCGGTACTATGAGCAACTCCGTCGGCCGGCCACACGTGACCTCGTGGCCCCGGCAGCCGTCGACGACGACGCGAACGCCGACCTCACAGCGACGCGCCGCGTCTCCGAGATCGTCGCCAGGGGGATACTCCCGCCTGCGCCGGCCGATGCTCGTGGTTCCTGGAGCATCCTGTGAGGTCGAGCTTGCGCCGATCGATGCACCATTCACCAGCGGGGCTCACTTCACGGGGGGGCGCTCGGCGGCATCCACTCCCCGACCGCGAGGTTGACGCGAAGGCCGCCGAGCGCCTCTATGGCTTTCTTCGAACGGTGAAAACACAGGAACCAAAGGGCCGACGAAACGAGAGGTCAACTCACACTAATTGCTCTCCGATATTCCCGGTGCACTTCAGATGGGCCACTGCGACGTACGGTGACGCCGCGGACCCGGCCTGCTGGACGCGGGACATGGCCGCCGCGTGCGTGGCCATGATCCTCGACAAGCGGATTGGCGAGTGGACCCCGGCCGCCACGGCGGCTCGTCTGGTCGGACCTGGCCGTCCGATGCTGCCGCGAACGCAACTGCATTTTCTCAATGCAGTCTGCTGCTTCTTCCGCGACTGCCAGGAGTGGGAATGGATTCCGCGCCGACTCGATGCCGCTCGCGCCTTCAGTCAACCGCGGTCGCTCCGGGCCCAGATCGGCCCGCAGCCGCGCGTCCTCAGTGACGACGTCTGGGCCAAGCTCCTCTGGGCCTCAACTTCGAAGAACGAGACCTGCCGGCCGCGTGGATCAGTCGTCACTTCTATCCGCTCACGATGGTCCGTGCCATCGCCATCGTGTGGTTATTTGTCGGCTTACGACGAGACGACATTCGTCGGCTGCGAGTCGGGTACATCCGCGTGAGCCCGCCTTCGACACCGGACGCGGCCGTCTGCCTGCTAGATGTGCCGGTCAACAAGACCTCGACCGCGTTCACCAAACCTGTCGATGTTGTGGTGGGGGATGCGGTCCACACGTGGGAACAGGAGCGACCGACCCAACCTGCGACACTCGATGAGAAGACCGGCGAATTGGTGCACTTCCTCTTTTCCGTCCGCTGCCTGCGCTTCTCGCCGAACTACGTGAATCGTACGCTCATTCCTGCCCTCTGTCGCAAAGCTGGCGTGCCGCTGAGCGACACACGTGGACGGATCACCAGTCATCGGGCGCGCTCAACGATTCCGACGCAGCTTTTCAATGCGAAGCAGCCGCTCTCGCTGTTTGAACTGCAGGCGTGGCTCGGCCATTCGACGCCGCAGACGACGCAGCATTATGCAAGCCTGACGCCCATCAAACTGTCGCGCGCGTACACCGACGCGCAGTACTTTCAACGCAACCTGCGGACGATTGAGGTGCTCATCGATCAAGACGCCGTCCGGGCCGGCGTCGCGGACGGTGACCCGTGGCGCTTCTACGATCTGGGTCACGGCTACTGCACGTACGACTTTTTCGATCAGTGCTCTCACCGAATGGCCTGTGCGAAGTGCGCCTTCTATCGGCCAAAGAGCAGCAATTGCTCGTTTAGCCTGCTGTCGTGCCGGGCACGGCCGGAACGGGACGGCGACAGAAAGCCGAGTGCCGACGTCCTCATCTCAGTGAATCACGGCTGCGCGCAGGGCTTGGTCAGCTTCGCTTGGTACGATGGGAGCCGGGGATGTGACGCGCGCTCCGCGGCGCGCACCGCGTTCTGCCGCGACTCGAGGGCGCCTTTCTCGTCTCCGTTGAGGCACCGCGCATCGCCAAGGCTATCGTGAACGTTTGGCGAGTCGGGAAACATCCCGGCGTTCCGAGTGAGGGTCGCCAACCCTTCGGCCAGCCGACCACCCCGCAGCTGTGCGTAGCCGGCCGCGTTCACGATCTGCTCGGCGATTCGCGGGTAATCTCGTGCGTACGTCGCGGCGAGCTTCATCACCTCGTCGAAACGCCCTGAGTCGGTGAGGATCTCGGCGGCCGTGACGACGCGATTCGGGGGCGGCAGAGCGGTATACCGGAAGCGCTCGCCGAACAGCCTGTAATGGCGCTGCATTCCCTCGACGCCGCCGACCGAGTCGAGCTCGGCCAAGGTCAGAAACAAGGGGAGGCGATACGACCGATATCGTGACTCCAGCGCGTTGTAAAGGCTTCGGTGCGGCGTGGAGTTATGGTCTTCGTCGGGAAGTATGCTGAACGTGCATGCGGGCGCCTGCCCGGTGGGCGCCGCTCTCAGGGCTTCGGCGAACTTCTGCACGCCTCCTCGAATGTTCTCGGTTTCGAGCTCGCCCACCGTCAGGTAGACGGCGGTACCTGCTTGCGCCGCGCGAGCGAGGCC